>DAOVOU010000084.1 GCA_030629475.1 Desulfobacterales bacterium
CTTGAGGCGTGTTTGCCCGAGCCTGAAGGTCTGACGGCCGATCTGAGAGGGGACTAGGAGGGGACTAGGGGAACGGGTATTGATATATTGATATCCTGTCCTTTATCAATATATCAATACCCGTCCCCAATCACGCTTTGTTTTTGACGCAGAATTTCCCAAACCCGCTGATCAGAACGTCTTCGCCATTTGCCAGGGTTCTCTTCATGATTTCCAAGAGGGATTCGACGACTTCCTCGGAATGGGCCTTCGAATGGCCAGGGTTGTTATAGACGGCATCAACAATGTCGGCTTTCGTGAGGGTCATGGTGGGGCTCCTGTTTCGGTTTTTGTGTCTTCATAGCTTTAAGTCGTTGGTTTATCAAGGGATTCGGAAAGCACATTCCTCACCTTTTGTTACTTTATTACCAGCGTCCCCATTCCTCACCAACTCTGGGCACCGGAAATCAAACAGTGTAAAACACCGATATTCAGCACCCCGGCAATGGGGTCTGGATAGGCAACAGACAGGTTTTCAGTCACCTCCTGCGTCGCATAGCTTTGGCCGTGAACGGCAACCCCCAGTTCATCGAGTCTCCATGTTTCAGGTTTACGCGACCTGAAGATCTTAACGTTGTCAGGCATAATCAACGTTTTGGTCATCGTGTTTGCGGCATCATGGTTTCCCCGAACAACAGCAACGCGCACCCCGGTTTCGCCCAACCGTTGCATTTGTTTTGAAAAATAAAGCCCCGTATTGAAATCCTGCCAATCCCCATCATAAAGACCACCAGCAATGATCAATAAGGGTACTTTTTCAGAAAGAACAAAACTGACCAGGTTATCGAGGGCTTGCCTTGTTGCTCCCCGAATATCCTCAACATCCGGTGCTCCTTCGTATTGGAATAAGCCTTTAAGTGGCGAATCTAGATGTATGTCAGCAGCATGAAGAAACGTAAGCACAATCAGCCTCCCTTGTTAAGCACGACAATCCCTGTAGTTTCAGGGTAACCCACCCCAATCTTCCATTGGCCAACATTGGCGAGCTTCCTTCCTTTTTCTCAAGAACCCTATCACAAAGGTGTGACAGATGCGGTCACGGTTTGGGGGAAAACATGAATCCTTTTGGGAGAACGCTGCAGGCTGTTTCTTGGGCGACGCATTGTACCTAGGAGCATGATTTCAGCCCCAAAAAGGCCACTCTAAGGCTTTATTTGGGACAAATTCTGAAGGTCTGTGCTGTGGTCTTATAGTTGGCGACCTACCCATTAATGGGCGACCCGCCTTTACTTTACCCGCTGCTCAAGTCCTCCCTGCCCCACAGGTGGATGCCATGTTTTTTGGCAAACTGCAGAGCCTCGGTGGTGAATCCGGCTGAAGAAACAACCACGTAATGATTCGTTCGGATCCTTTTTACAAACTTCTCCAATTCCTTGCGACCAACGCGTTTTGCCTTCCACTTCAGCTCGAAGGCCCAAGTCTCATCATTAACGGCAAAAAGGTCAATCTCGCCCCCATCGGGAAGAAGATAATTCTTGATAATTCGGCGAAACTTCGGGACCCGGCACCCCCCGACCTCCTTTCCTTGATGGGATTCAACGAAATAGTAGAGTTCGAATTCCTTGGCCCTCCCCAACTCGGCGGTAACCTGTGAAAAACGCTCCTGAAGGTCTGCGAGTAGTTCTCCTAACACCCTTTCTGAGGCCCCGGTAGCATCCACCAGCCCCAGCCGTTCATGTCGGAGCCAATACGCCAGCACGACATCGGAGATGGTGTAGCGATTGTCCTCTGTTTTGGAGATAAGATCTACTGCCATCAAGCTCTCCAGGTAAGTCCTTGCCTCTCCAGCCTTCCTCTTGAGACGTCTAGCCAGAGCGCTGAGTGTCAGTGCGCCTTCTGATGCCAAAGCAAGCATAATGTTCTTGAGCATGGCGTATCCACGGGCGCGTTTGAGAGATGTCTCCAACATGTACTGACAGTGCTGATAGATGGCTCCGGCGGCAAAGGAAGCTTCCATGACAAAGGCCCTGGTGACCGGATCGTCTTGAGGCCCATGAGTGCTCAACAGCTCCCGACATCTCCGTGCCACCTGATGAATATAGTAGGGATGCCCCCCCGTGAGCCTGTGCAGATCCGCCAGATCGCTCGGGGAGAGTTCGGGGCACAGTTTGACCGCCAGCCGGGAGGAATCCTGGCGTCCAACGTGGCCGACATACTCGGTGCGGAATTGCCCGAAGAGGGGTGAGTCACCAGACGAGAATAGATCCTCCATTAGCCTTACGGCTGAGCCTGCCACCACGTAGAGGGTTCGCTGCTGGACCTGCATGCGGCTGCGAAAAAGGGCAAAAATATCGCCGATTTGCTTGAAGTTGCTCAGAAGACTCAGATCTTGAAACTCGTCTATAATGAGCAGACAGTGGGTCCCGGAATCTTGTGCCAGGTTTTCGCCAATGTCGAAAGCCATTGATAGAAGCAAACGTTCGTCGGGCTTCTCCTTTTCTAGTTCACCTTGAATTGCCAGTCCAGCCTCAGACAGCGGACGATTTCCCGCTTCTACCGCCAAGCGCAAGGCAGTGTTCAGGTCCATATAGCTCAGGTAGCGAGCCGGACTGCCACGATCCTTCTCCAGGAACCAGTAGGCAGCACAACCATACCAGTAACGGGCCAATGCAATAGGTGCGCTTCCGCCTTCCTGGAGATCCACCCAGATGGGGAACACGTCTTTCCTTTTCAGAGTGGCTACCCAATAGCGAAGAAGCTCTGTTTTGCCGATGCGCCTCCGGCCAATCAGAGCGATAGCCTCTGGCCGTGCTCCTTGAAGTTCATCCAGAGCTAGGTTCAGCTTCTTGAGAATAGACACCCTGTCAGTGAACAGGGTCTTACGGGCTTTGGGAAAGAAAAAGTATTCCGGCATTATGTCACCTCTATTATATGTCAGTTTTATTATAATAAAGATGATAGTATCAGAGATGTCAAGAAAAAAGTTGCCATAGGCTTGTCGTCCCGGGATCAGCTTCGGCTATATGGCCTGCACTTCTTTCTCTCACGTTTTTGGGTAGTGACCTGAAACCCAGCCTGCTGCACAGGAGACACCTTTGGGGCCAAATCAGGGTTGTAGCATAGATGCCACAACCGCAGAGGGCACTGTAGCCCCGCCACAAAGCGGGATTTGGACAGCTTGGGGATTTCCTTTGCGCTCATCTGAAAGGGAACCTCTCATGCGGAAACATTTTGCATCATAATAGAGAGGTGTGACAGATCCGGTCACGGTTAGGGTAAAAACTTGACTTTGTGGCTTTATCGATTTTCCTTAAGACTTCCTATTTGAGGTGCAAAACTTGACTTATTTACTTATTGACCAACGTTCCCCTAGTCATATAGCGGGATTTGAGCAGATTTCCTGGGAGGGGAAAGCTGATCAAAAACTCTGCCTGCCCTGTTAAATCAGAAGCCATTTAACCGGGGCGTCTTCGTGGGCTCTGTGAGAGATAGAAGAAGAGCGCTTGGCATCGCCATATTTTCCAAATCTACCGCCCATGGATGTCTCCTACTTTCCAGCTATTAGCTATGCTTGCCCCGCCCGCCCCGTAGGTCTTTTAGATCGTACTGGGGTGGAATGCGCCGCATATTCAACTGGGGAGCTATGACCTATCAGCTAAATTCCTCCATCTTTCACTTTCTTGCCATCATGAACCGGCTCTAAAAGAATTACTTAGAAACTGTAAAACTAAAGATGTCCCCAAACTTCCCCCGGACTCATATGCCAAGGTCTTCCCAAGGATTGTCGGCATCCTAAATGACAAATGAAGATGTGACCCTGGACTTCCCTTACCCCGGACTTCCCGCCGATGCTCCCCGGACGTCCCCTAGTTCTGGTCAACAAGATCTTCCGCTTTCATACATTAGAGCAGTAATTGAGGATTTAGTTATTTATTTATGGACGTCCCCCTCTTTCAGATGTCCCCAAGTCCCTCAGTTCGGGAAAGAAAGCGGATACGGTCTTCATGCCTGCATTGTCAACCGGTAGAAACCTTTTTTTGGTGAACCAACGAATTCGATCAATCCACGTTTCTTCAAATATGCAATATCGCGTTTCGCGGTCTTTTCGGACACCTCCCAATGAGCAGCCAGCTCAGCCGCTCTCGCCTGTCTGCCGGCCGCAAGTTGTTCCAGGAACCATTCTTGGCGATCATTTTCAGGGACATTTACAGGGACATTTTCAGGGACATGTGCCGCAGAATGTTCCACCACTTCAGGATGGGGGTAAAACAACACCCGCAAAGCCACACTGAATTCTCGCCACACTGGCTCCGGATAACTATCTGTCCGGCAAGCCTCCATCACCCGCTTGTACCCGCTTCCCCATTCCTCAATCAAGCCTAACTCCCGAAACACGCGCGCGATGACCCTATTACGAATCTTGCTCACGCCTGCCTTGAATTCTTCCATGGTCATACCAAAGGGAAGCATGCCCGGATTCTGAATTTCCATACGATCCGCGTAGATCGCCACCAGGATACGCATGCCAGTGAGAGAGTAGTCAGCATGGGCGATGGCATTCACCAACACCTCGCGAATTGCCACCTCGGGATACTCTGGAATGTCCCTCCGGCGCATGGCCTCAATCTTTGCAGCCAACCGAGTATTGCGGCGTATGAATTTGGGCACCTCCTCAACCGCATCCAGCACGCTGCCGCCAATATCCATACGATCGATAAACTCGGCCTTGTCTGTTCCCCTAAACCGAGCGCAACTCACCCTCGCATCCGGGAAGTATCGTTCCCGAACAGTGTCTGTCCCGAACAAAATCACTCCCCCGTAGGAGAGTACCCGCCTTCCCGCATACGGAACCACTACACCCAGAGATTCCAGTTTCTGTTCATCTACTTTTCTCCCCACAGTAGCAAAGGCATGCTCAACCTTTTCCATATCAATGTCTCGAACGCACACATCTGGGCACGGCGTTTGGTCATACGAAAGGCCCGCCAACGAACGTTGCAACTCGGCCACGATCTCTGGACCTGCATGGCGATTGGTAGAACCAAGGCGCACGTAAACTCCCTTTTCCGCTCCCTCAGCCTTCAAGTAAAACGGACCTCTCCAGTGAGGAACCCGGACAATCAATAGTGACTTCCCCTCATGAGAAAAGATTTCAATCTTGGGAGACATTGCAGGGCGAATACCATCAGCAATGGCGTTGGCCAAACGTTCTTCAGCCCTAAGCACATTCGGCACTCCTTGCAACTGTCCATCATCCTTGCGCCCGATAATGAGCGTGCCTCCTGCCGTATTGGCAAACGCAATCAGGGTCTTTAGGATAGGCTTCATGGACGAAAGGTCGCGCTTAAACTCAAGCGTCTTTCCCTCGGCACTGTTGAGAAGCTCGGTAATATTCATGGTTCATCCAGTACAAAGAATTATCGGTACTTTTTTTATGTATATCACCCGGCAACAGTTTGGGCAACAGCCTGTTGCTCCCCATGCTTTTTTCTAGTCCGCCAACAGCAGCCCTATTGCCAGCTTCTGTCTGTGCCCCTCTGCGCCTGCCTGTAGGGAAGAATGTCAGAGATTCGCCGAGGCGGGACCGTACTGGGGTCGGTCTGCCTTGTGAAATGTGAAGCTATTTAACCGGGGTGGCTAATTTCTATTAGAGGGCTGTGAGACAGATACGGTCACAGTTGGGAAAGAAGTAGAAATATTTTTCTGGAGGGAGATCTCGGGGAACGAAAACGGGTACCACAGATTCTTCTCAAAAGAACGATTTTGGCCCAAAAAACGTCATCTTAGGGCCTCATATGGCACAAATCATGACAGTGCCGTGCGCAATGTCCACAAGTTGGAGTGGCGACCCCATCAGCACAGACATAAAGTGACGATTCATTTAAAGATTAGCGTCAAATGTGTCGATAGATAGACCAATATATCCGCATTCTCTGATCCATACCGTATGGTGGTACCCTACGAAGTTTGTAGCAAGCTCAAAAGCATCCTGACTCTGGATGATAATTTGAGGCTCAGCAGAAGGAGCCGAGGTTGCTGGAATCATCAAAAGACAAGGGAGATGACACTCGACCAGTTTTCCCAGAACGAAGCAAACCGATCTGTTCAGTGGACTTATAGGCTCGTCTGCGGTGAGGTGCGTTCCGCAAGGGGCTGGAGGCAATGAATGAAAATACTACAGTCTTCAAAACAGCAAGATTTGTATGAACTACTCAGAGCACTTCGCAACTCAATATTTGATCCATCATGTTATTACAAGAATAATGTTCTGGAATTGTTCGCAGCAAACAAGCCCTTAACAAAGGATCAATTGCTTAAATGCGACTGCTCTATAGAAAAGTATGACAGGTTTGGGGAATCATTCTTGTCTATTATTAGACAGTCTGTAGATTCAAAAGATGCCGTTCGGGAAGAAATATCTGATAATGAACTGAAGACATTACTAAAAATAAGGGAGTACGAGATTACCCTGTATGATTTTGTTCATTCTGTTTTGCAAAAGGAATTTGGAGATAAATGGTGGTATGACGGTATTTCCGACTCAGCACGTACAAAGGCAAGTGAATTACACGAAGTGAGTAAAGGCACCATACCTAGGGAGTTTGGATTAACTTTTATTCAACTAAAAGACAGTAAGTTCCGGTTAGGTTTTTGCATGTGAATGCCAACTATCCTGTTCTTTGAAATTTTTTAATATGCCGATATTGCTGGTATGATTGCCGAGTTCATTTTGAATTTTGATGCGCAATTGTCTAACTCGCCTAATGCTGACCTTCTCTTTATGCTGTTCATAGCAGTAAATAGCGAGCAACAGGTAGGTTATGAGGCCAGCAAGGATTTGAACCATAAGTCCGTGTTCGCTTCTGGCAATAAGATGGTAAACTTTCAGATGCCGTTTCCACCAGGCAAAGAATTTTTCGATGTCCCATCGAAGTTTATAAATCAGGGCGATTTGTTTGGCTGACAGGTCATAACGATTTGTGGCTACCCAGTATTTAATGCCATCAATCTCATAACCGACAAGTCGGAGTGGTTTTTCAGTTTGATTTACCCCTGGTGTGCCGAGCAAAACGATGGCATCATAGAAAACGATACTATCTGGTTCGATGTCATTGGCTTCAACAATGATTTTGTTGGTACTGGCCTTGATGCGGCATACATAATACTTGCCCTGTTCTTGCCACTGGTCGAAGTGGCTGTGACTTTGGTAACCACGATCAGTGACACCGGTTTGACCTGGTGAAAGTATCTGGCTGACAAACGGACGTTCAGCCCCTTTGCCATCGGTAAGGAATATCTTTGTGGGAATACCCCGGTTTAAATCAAAACCGAGATGGACTTTGGCTTTTTTGGCGCCCTTTCTATAGTCAGCCCAGTACATTGAAAGGACTGCATCGATCAGAGAGCCATCAATGCCTATGAGGTCTCCTAGTTCGGGGTGAGACTTAGGCAAAATGTTTGTAGCCTGGTTTTGAAGATTTTGAAAGACATATGCAAACTGTTCAAGGCCCCGAGAATTGATAGCTTCTGAAAAACTGCTCTTTTTTATACCATCTTTCGGAGCGATGACATCACGAGCGAAACCATCTTCTTCAAGCACTTGAAGCAGATGTTGTCCAGATGTGTGCTCTTGAAGGTGGAAGAAGACCAATGCTTTGAGCTGATCTTCAAAGCTCATCCGTAAAGGTCTGTTTCCTCGCGACTCAAGAGGAGTCATTTCAGTCATGGCATCAATAGCAGGTTGAAATAGTTGATGAAACGAAGGTGCAGGCTTTTTTTGAAAAGGATGGAATGTTTTCGGCATTTTGTAACCTCCTGATATTATTAGAGATACAAAACGCCCGTCACATTACCAATAAAAAGTCAAGCAAAAAAGCGACTTAACCTGCTGTTTTGTTAAAGTTTTTTCATTGAAAGCATGCAATTTTCTAACCGGAAATTACTGA
>DAOVOU010000294.1 GCA_030629475.1 Desulfobacterales bacterium
GAGGGAGTTGACTTTAAGAGACCTGAGGAAGGTGTCATCCTCGCTTTTCAAAAGGTTCTACTGGATCATCACTACACAGCCATTATCCGTCATAGTAAGGGGGGCGACATCGGTGCGGCCTGTGGACAGCTCCGCGCCATGTGACGGCAAAGTAAAAAGTTCATATGCAAGGCGTGCGAAGCTTGAGGAATGAGGCGTACTTATTGTACGTCGCAATGATTTACCCTGTTAAATAGTTGTCCCATTTGTTGTGCGTGTTTCCAAGAAACCTTGCCATCCAACACCTTTTGAGATGGGTGCCATTCATTTAACAGGGCGGGGATGAAGCACAACACCGCAGATGGACTTTTTACGAAGCCGTCAAAGCTGAAAGTTCAAAGGGCAGGAAGGTTGGTCATTTTTCTGCCTTTGAGTTTTCAACTTTCAGCTTCAATATGGAGGTCTATCCGGGTTGACCTTTCACTGACAAGCCAATTGTGTTATGGGAGATTTTGGATTGCGGATTTTGGATTAGAAAGGAATCGGCATGGACGTATCTGGCATGCAAAAAGCGCTGCTCAAGAACATTGAAAGGCCTGACACCATAGACCCGGGTGTGCTTCAGGTGCTCGACTATGCCTACAGGACACAGAGGGATATTGAGATCAAGATTGACCAGCCGGAATTTACCTCTCTGTGTCCCATATCAGGCCTTCCGGACTTTGGGTGTATCGTGATTCATTACAAACCAAATGACAAGATTGTTGAATTAAAGTCCCTGAAATATTACCTGTTGCAGTATCGCAGTGTCGGCATCTTTTATGAGCACGTGGTCAATCGAATCCTGGAGGACCTGGTTTCGTTCGTCCGCCCCAAGTTTATGGAAGTGGTGGGAACCTTTACGCCCCGGGGCGGCATAACCACTACTGCGAGGGTAGAATACAGAAAAGAGTGAGCTAAAATGCCTAAAGTGCCTAAAGCCCGCCCTGGCGCTACGTGCCCAGATCAGCCTGCTACGCTTATAGGTGCTACGTACCCCAATCAACCTATTGTGACTACAAGCCAGGTCTGGGCCAGGGTGAACTAAAGTTGAGGACTTCAAAGTTGATGAAATCGTTGATTAGTTTATTCGTTAACCTGTTGGTATTACCTGGGGATTAGTTGAATAACGACTTAACAACTCAACCGAGAAGATGAATATTCTGTCCCTGTTTGACCATTTAACCATTTACGAATTGACGAGCTCCAATTCCCTAACTTTAGGCACTTTAGCTCACTTTAGCTCACTTTAGGCACTCGGTATTTACGGGAGCAAAAAACGAATGAAAATCATACGCGCAAAGGGTACCATTATTATTGTCTTCTGTTTGATGGCCATCTTTTTGGCAATCGGCTGCGCCACTACCAAAAAAATAACCGAAGACATCACCGGCGGGGAGAAGGCTTTAAAGAAAAGGATAGCATTCCTGCCCGTTGTGAACAAAACGGGGTACGGAGACAAGGACTTTCAAAAGTCCGCCAGAGCCTACCTCAACACCGTTTTGAGACGCTTCTGTGATGACCTCATCATCATAGATTCCCGAAAAACCTGCAACTCCCTGGAACAGATACCCCGTCTTCCCTCTGGCCAGCTCGACAACCTGGCCCTTGCCAAACTTGGCAGGGCCCTTGGCCTCAACGCGGTCCTGGAGGAGAGCCTTTCTGAGATTGAATGCATGGCAGTCAAGCGAGGCATCTGGGGATTTAGAAACACCTGTATGCTCGTGCAACTCTCTGTGCGCGTGAGGGCTTATGACATTGAAACCGGAGCGATCCTTTTCGATGAGGTTACCAGCGATGAGGTCGAGGTCTCAGAACATGACTGGCAAAATATAAAGGAAAGAAGTGGATACCACAAGGAAATTGCAGACCGGCTTCTGACCAAAACCACAGCTAAGATATGCAAAAAGATCCGTGAGCCCTTAGGCAATGAGCCGTGGAAGGGATACATCACCTCTGTGTCAGGGAATACGTTTGCCTTGACAGCCGGCAAGGACGTAGGGCTTGCCATAGGAGATGTATTGGAAGTCTTCGGAACTAATGAGCTGATCGAGGGTCAAGCAGGTCAATTCTACCTGGTTTCCGGCCCCAAGATTGGCGAACTCAGGATTACAAGGGTTTACAGGAACCGGGCCGAGGCGATTGGAATCCTTGGAAGTGACCTTCAAAAGAGCAGCCACGTCAAGTTGAGGAGGTAGGATCAAGCCCTTCCCAGGATTCGGTAGATAATCACGGGATCACGCAAACCTTTTATGGCAACGGAAGGCACCATCTTCTCGGCAAGGAACCTGTCTGATACCTCCTTGTAGGTCGTCTCAGTGACCAATATCTCGCCTCCCATGGCCAGCTTTTCCAAGCGCGAGGCAATATTGACCGGCATGCCAAAGGCCGTGTATTCCTTCTTTCTCAACGAACCAAACACACCGGTAACCACCTCACCAGTACAAATACCGATACCTATGTTCAGAGACAATCCATTTTTTTTATGCAGTTTCTGGCTGATGACCCGGGTGGTTTCCTGCATTTCGATAGCCGATTCAATCGCCCTGAGAATATCGTCCTCGTAAGATATGGGCGACCCATAAATCACCATGATGGAATCGCCAACATGCTTGTCAACTGTGCCGTTGTAGCGATAGGCTATCTCTCCCAGAGGTGTAAAATAGTCATGGTTCAGAAAGGCTGCGATCTCTTCCGGGGGCATCTTGTTGGACATTTCAGTAAAGCCACGGATGTCGCTAAAGAGTAAGGTGACTGTTTGTCTTCTGGGTTCCATAATGCCTGGATTTCTCTTCATTTCCTGGTATATTTGATGAGAGATGAACTGTCTGAGCCGTTTCTTGATCGTAATCTCTTGAATCTTGTTCCGCAGCTCTACATTGTCAAAAGGCTTTGTGAGAAACCCGTCAAGCCCCTCATTGGTCGCGTGAATGGCACTTTCCATGGTGGCGTAACCGGTGAGCAGTACGCGTGTAACTTCAGGATTAATGGAGGCAATCCGCGTGAGGGTTTCCAGCCCGTCCAGTCCGGGCATCTTATAATCCGAGATCACAATTGTTATCTCTGAAAGGTGTTGTTGAGCCAATCTAATGCCCGTGTCGCCATTTTCTGCAGTATAAATAGTGTAAGGCTCCCGTTTCAGTGCCCGCGTTATGGAGCGTCGGACCCCTTCCTCGTCGTCGATAAATAAAAGACCAGTCATTTCTTCCCCCCTTGTTTCAAGTTAACGTCTACGGTCTACCGGTTACGCTGCTCGTTACGGACAGACAAGTTTATTGAGTTATTTGTGTTTGTTGTGTTTGTTGTGTTAACCCAATGAACCCGATAAACCCAATGAACTCAACAAACCGTTTGACGTAAACCGAGCACCGAAACGAGCTGCGCAACCGCAACCCCTGGCCCAGACCTGGATTATAGGCTTAGTAGATTGATTCGAGCACGTCGCGCCAGGGCAGGCCTTTGACGAATACTTGCAAAGCATCAAAAGGAAATTTCTATGCTAATGAAGCAGATCACTCGATCTGTGTGAGATTGGTTACACCTTCAAATATTTTTATATACCTGGAGTCACAGAATTTATCAATCATAAAATGGTATTATTTCAGGTCATATACCTCCGGCATAGCCGGAGGCTTGAAAAGCTCTGGGGCCCCTCGAAGGGGCTGAAAAAAACAAAACCGAGTCACTCGTCTTGCCGTCACGGCTCCTCAAATGATGGCAAGTTCTTTCCACATGTGTGACCTGGTCGCGAAACCACCAAAGGGATAAGTGCCCCGCACCTGCCCGCCATTGCCTTGTGTGTGGGCATTGTAAC
>DAOVOU010000312.1 GCA_030629475.1 Desulfobacterales bacterium
CACCCACTCCTTTATCAAGATATAAAGAACGGTTGGCCTCAGAGAAGACAGGATCAAGTCCTTGTTCGATCGCCAAATCGACCACACGGTTCATGTGGCCCTTTTTCAGGAGATCATGGGGATGAAGATCATCAGTCACCAGTAAACACTGCTGGACTTCGGGAAATCATGTAGTTTGTTCCACCTTTTGATATGGACAAGTCTCAGATTCTGTGCTATTTTTTTCTCAATCAAACAAGCGCCTGTAGCTCAGTTGGACAGAGCAACGGACTTCTAATCCGTAGGTCGCAGGTTCGAATCCTGCCAGGCGTACCAAACATTTCAAATACTTACGAATCACAAGTCCCCTGCCCTACCCTGCTCTGCCACCATTTTGCTACCATTAGAGTTCGAGTTTCCCAAAACAGCCGGTAACTTCTCAATAAGTCCGGGCATTCCAACAGCTTCCCCTAACCGGCTTACAGCCTTACGGTTTACGGTCTTCATCAAGTGGCCGTAAGTGTCTAGGTAATGTTTTATACTGCCCACAATTATACCAATCAATGTCACCCGATTGCAACCCCAACAGCTCACCTTCTCGCATCCCCGTTGGTATCGCTGTCATAGAAAACCGCCTCTTTCTGGTTCTTGGCAGCATCAAACCCAACTTCTCAGTAAGCTTGGGTTGGTGTCATTGCGAGCGAAGCGAAGCAATCTCTTTCATAGCGTTGCAGGATTGCCATTTCCTCTCTTTCGGCTTTTCTTGGAAGTTTTTGCCGTCTACACGATACTCAAGGGGCAATTGTTTATACCGTTGCTCTGCCTGGTGATTATCTTGTTGATGGGAAAGTACGGAACCACTTCCACAATGAGCAGCACGGAGAAAGCGGTTGAAGCTAAGGTGGGAGTGAATTATTCAAATCTCAAATCGCCATGGATCTAAATCCGAGGATGTTGGAGGGTGACTCGGCGTTCCATTTGAAACGGCTGGATAACTGTATGTCATTGCCTGATATCCAGCTTCCCCCCTTGACGATATGGTACGTAGAGCTATTTTTCACGTGAGAAGGTGGTTCACAAGTATCCATGGTCCATTCCAACACATTGCCTATTGCGTCAATGATCCCAAGATCACTTGCGAACTCTGTGTATTTGTCCACGGGTGTTGTGTCCGCTATCGCGCTCTCCTCAATGTTACAAGAGCCACTTTTCCAGTTATTTCCCCAAGGTAAAGCATGACCATTGGCATCCCGTGCAGCGGCCTCCCACTCATTTTCAGTAGGCAGCCTTTTGCCGGTCCAGGCTGCAAAAGCCATGGCATCTTCCACGCTGACATGAACCACAGGGTGATTTCTTTTATTATGTATTGTACTACCCGGCCCTTCCGGTTGATACCAGCACGCTCCGTGTATTGTTTTGCAACCAATGGCGGCATGACAGGTAGATCTAACCAAACCGGTCTTTTCATCTACCGTATCCCGAAAACGCCCGTAGTAAACTGTGCTGTACCCAAGTTTTTCTGCGGTTGTCCTATATCCGGTTTTGTCAATAAAGATTTCAAAAAGCGCGTTTGCAACAGGGAATCTACCTATATAAAAAGGTTTCAGGTGCACCGTATGCTGTGGCTGTTCATCCTTCTTGGGCTCCTTGCTGCCTACGATATACACTCCCCCAGGAATCAGAAGATACTGATTGTAGAACCTGTCCGTATCACCCAGATAACTATGGAATTCCTCGGCCAAAAGTCTATCCTGCTGTATGTTATCCTCCTCTTGACCGGTATCCTCTGAATAGTCGTCTTCCAGGTGTCCGAGAGTAGGGTCTCCTTGTCCCGTGCCCACCACCACCTCAACCTCTTCGAGGTCCTCTTCGGCTTCAGCCCCTTCAAGTTCTTCTACGACTTCAACATCATCGACCTCTTCGATCTCCTCCACCTCTTCAGGCTCTGCCTCTTCTGTCACCAACTCCTCGACAACCTCAGCCTCGTCAGCTAAGTCAGCATCATCTTCGACGCCCTCGAGGCCTTGTCCGTCTTCTGAAGCCTGAGCCAACAGACCATCTTCTTTGCCCTTCAAACCAAGCTTCTCTGATAAGCCCTGTATGGTGCTGCGCAACTCTTCCAACATGGTTGGGCCATCGGAACTCTGTGCATCGGCCAAAGCCTCCGGGCTTGACAACACCTCTTTAATAACACTTAGGGATTCCGCTATTTTTTCCAGGGTAACGGATTCAGCAACGCTCAATCCCTTAAGGAGATTGTCTTTCGCCTCATCGGCCATCACAAATATGTTGTTCTGCCCGATGCTTATTCCTTCAGGGTTTTTCCCTTCCCTGTAAAGCTTTTTCAAGTCGGCATTGACAGAGGATTTGATGCTGCTCAGGTTCTTCCGCTTATTCTTGATTATCGCAGGATCGTCGCCTGTATCCCAAAGCACCTTGACGAGCTCTTCCGTATCAATGCCTTGGATCGATTCAACTGAGCTTTCATCTTCATAAAGGCGACTTATGGCGTGAACTAGCCCGTACTTTAAGGTTTTCTCATTCTGATAATTGAGGTTGGATATTGCTTGATTGATGCCCTTGAGGGATATGACAGCGGCCATTGGAACCTCCTGGGGAAAGACTGATACGGGAAGCTCACCCCGTGTGAAAAGAACAGACTATTTTTGTAGAATAGCACAAAATATGCCAAGGGCTACCCACCGCAGGGCTCGGACCCATCAACTTGTCTCCTTCTAAATCAATTCTTAGATCACAGGCCGCTAACATAGGCATATTATTTGCAAGTTTCAGAGATAGGCGTGGGGGAATATCACGACCTGTATCACTATGATATGGTGTGGATATGGCGTCGGCTTTCAGCCGTTAGCTTTTTGAACTGGCAAACTGAAAAAAGGGCAACATCGCATGGAAAAAGATGCCGGACAAGAGAAACTTGCGCCTCACGAGGTCAGGGAACACTTTGATACCACGTTGGCTCAGCATATGGAACGGTTAGTCGGGACCAGCAAGGGGATTGGCGCACTCCCATTGAATTTGGCAACCATATCATGTCTGGTTCTACTTGCAGAACGTGAAAGTGAAATCAAAGGGTTTTCATCCAACCCACCCGAACGTTATACAGACGAAACATTCCACAACGACCTGGCAGAATTGGGCCTTGATTCGCACGAAGATGTGAAAACAGCACTGCAAGACATGGTTCAGAAGGAGTACTTTGAAATTGACGCTGATGGCAGCTTTTTCGCCAAAAAACCTGCCATTAGCATGGCCAAATTGCTCGACCAGGCCTTCCCGGGAATGCCCGGTATGAATCTTCTTGCTTACCTTGTTCAAACGATGGATGAGGTACTATCCGGGCGTAAAGACCTGGAATCCGCGATCAATCAATTTGACCAAACTTTACAGATGCAAGGAGTCACCCCGTCAAGAGAAAAACCCCGGCCAGAAATGGCACCAACACCCGAGATACACCAGCAGCAACCCACCCGGAAAAAGAGGCTGAAACTATCGGACATCTACCGCCGTCGAAAAGCCGAAACAAGGTCGCAAGCCGTCCCTGTTTCTCGATCCGAACCCAGAATCGTGTCGGCGA
>DAOVOU010000062.1 GCA_030629475.1 Desulfobacterales bacterium
GGTCCCCCCGGTTACTGAGTAGTCCACAGCCTTTCAACTGTCGTCTGGCATCCAGCCTCCCTGGCTGGGTGCCAGACAATCAATGATTCCCCAGACAAGCTGTCACGGCACACCGGAGTCCGGCATCGCTACCCCACCCAAACTTTTTTTGGCCTGTTCATGCTTGCCGAAAGGACACGAATACCGGCAATATTCTAATTTCAAGTCGCGGTTGAACGAAGACCTCTTTAAGGATCAGATCAGGGTACGTGCAATACCCGTAAAAGTAGCTCAGGGATATATCTGTTCCATGGAAATAGGTGGCACATTTTAAAGCCCACGCCGAACTGGAGATCTCTTTGGATGGCAATTCAGGGTCTTCAATCTTTATTTCAGGCGCCAGGGGAGGGACAAGGAATTCAGAATGGGTAAAGTCCGGCTGCCATACCCCGGTTATCGTGAAGTCACCCACATATACGTCCATCTTTGTGGCAAAGGCGCCTAACCTCTGGTCATCGGGTTCAGATGAGAATATGGTCTTGTCCCTGGCACAGAGATTGTCTGTGGGATTGATCGTATCGGCCTGTCCCCGGGCAATAACTTGCTCTCCGATAGTGATATCCAGTCTTGCTCCCCGAAAGCTCAAATATCCCTCTCTCAAGTCAAAATCGCTATCCATACATATGTCCTTGAGGTGCTCCATCCTGTTGCGGAGTTCAGCAAACGCTGAGAGGGATTCACTGAAAACGGCGCTCGCCTTAAGCTGCATTGTGCATCCCAGTGACGTTTCAGTCTCTTCTTCCGCAAAGGCCGGCACGTGAATTTCTCCTCTCACGTAACCACCAATATCCAAATCTTCCCACATACGTGATTCTCTCGGGTCCCAAGCAAATGAAGTGCCTTTGTATAAAAGAAATATTGTACATATGACAAATATCTCAAAGATCCTGTAACAAACCGGAGTATCATATCTCAATCTTTCATATTCCCCTTTCCAGATAGCGAACGGTAAACAGATCCTCCTTAATCCCAATGTTAATCTGTATCTTCTCTAATTCCAGAATGGTCCTTCTCCCATTCTTATGATTCACCATCTCCCTCCGTTTTATGAACCATTTATGATTCTCCGAATCTACTTCCACAGGGTCAAAGCAAGAGAGGGTCTTAAGGGGTTTCCCGTATTTGTCAAAAAAGATGGCTTTAACCGTTGTGAAATTGTCTGTTTTTATATAATTTATCCTTTTTGAATAGCCATAATCCCTGAGAATATCTTTTGATGCAGGAACGGCTTCAATGACATAACAACTGATTCCGTCGATTTGCTCTTCCCCCATTTGCCTATATTCATACTCCTCCACCTTCGGCCCCACAATATCGCCATATGAGAACTCTGTTCCCAGAAAGCTGTCTTTCTTATTGCTGGCGAGCTTCCTTCTACTCTTGCGCAACGTTGGGAGATAAAGCCACATATCGTCGTCGCCCTCTGAGTGCTCGATAACCAAAAATCCGGTCCCCTTAATGTCAGGAGGGTAAAGAAAACGAAGGAGGCGTTTTTCGTTGACTCCGTCTTTCATGAGCAATGCGGTAGTCTTGAGTTTTCGGACGCGTTTTTTTCCATGCTTGCTGTACATTTCCATGGTAACTTCATTGCAGCGGTCCCGGGTCCGGTTTACCTGGTAATTCCTCTCCATGATTTCAAGGACCGATAACTCTTCCGCAAAGGCAGCCGAAGATGCAAAAGCGATGAGGATTGCCAGTATGGAAATCTTCATTGTCGTGACTCCACTTGAGGTGAATTGGTCGAGTCGTTAAGTTGTTGAGTTGTTGAGTTGTAACTCAATAAGTCCGGGTTATAGCTACTGGATTCCCGCTTTCGTGGGAATGACGATTGGGTATAATTGCCTGTCATTCCCGCGAAAGCGGGAATCCAGTGAATAGTTTAGTAGGGTGGGCATCGCCCACCGACAAGGATAATACACCTTTTCTGGTGGGCATTGCCCACCCTACGTGTCTGACGCATTGACTCAGCCGTTGAATTGCTAAATGGCTGAATTACCGGCGGACTCAACCGCTCGACCACTCAACTACTCAACCACTCAACCACTCTTTCTTGCGCCATGTGTCTTACGCCTTTATTTCTGGTTCCGATGCTCTGCGTCGGAACCCATTTCTCTGGACGCTCTGCGTCCATTCTACCAAGGCGCAGAGCGCCAAACAGAGTGCGTTCCCACGCAGAGCGTGGGAACGAGTACATAAAATAGACTACTCCTTAACTTCGAATTCTCTCTGCGTTCTCTGCGGTGAACGATTACGTTTTTTTCTATAAAACGGATGACAGATGTACGGAATGGAAAGCCCTTTAAGCCTCTTGTCTTTGCAGCCACATGTGGCCATAGTCATTCCCTTTTCAAGGCATAAGCTTTGAAATAAGTACAGCTTTTCCTCCTTCTTTGGAAAAGGAAATGAATAAAGAGACCTATTTGATATGGTTGGTGTCTTTTCCGTAAGAGCTGACACAGACTCTTTCAGGTACTTGTTTGTTTTCAAATGTTCTCTCATAGCCTCAGTCAGTATTACATAACCTAAAACCGCTTCCTTAACGCCAAGGGCGCTCACATCCTCTACGATTCTATTTATATTCTCCGGGACGTCGTCGATTAGAGGAAATAATGGATCGATCCTGACAGAGAGAGATCCTAACCCTTTAATCTTCACCAATTTCTTGAAGTTATTCAATCTATCCTCATATGATGACGCTTTTGGTTCGATGATTTCATTTCTCTTTCTGTCAGAATTCGTGATACCTATCTGTATGTGCATCAGATCAGGTCTCAAATCGATCACCTCAAGGATATCGTCAGTGAAAATACCTTTTGTCAGAAATAATATGGAGATATTATGGGAAAACAGTCTTTCCAGCACAACCTTCGTGGATTCCCTTGCCTGCTTCGCCAGGGGGTCGGATGAATAGCATAAATATATTACCGGGGGATATTCTTCTCTTTCCAGAAATCGATCCAACTTAAGCGGGATGACCTCGCCTGCATAGTGAGGGTTTAACAGCTTGTAAACCTTCCTTTCCAGCGGCGAAAAAATGCAGTATATGCACCTGTGCGGGCAACCTAGTGTGAGGTCAAGTACATACCCGTTGCAGGCATTTGGCTCATATCTCACGTCCGCCTGCAGATCTCTTCTGATGCCAAAAGTTATTTGCTCCATATCTCTCACAGAGCCCACGGAGACACAGAGTTCTTGAGTTGAATCCTTGAGAGGAGGATTCAACTCAAACTGCAACGTTCCGCGTGGGGGTTCCCTCTCAACCACTACCTCCCGCATAGCAAAGTTTGGACCATCAGCATAGCTGAAGCTTTAAGGGGGAACTTAGCTCCGCTCCGCAATTGGAATACTGGAATATTGGGTTAAGAGGAACAAAAGCAATTTAGAAATAATTCTTTTTGGCCTTTTGTCCCCAACATTCCATTATTCCACTATTCCATCATTCCATATTCATGGCACAGAAAACTGCCACTAAAATATAAACGATTGCAATGAGTTGTAGAAATTCCGAGACGTTAAATTAACCTTTGTTCATGGTCTCCATGATACACTGACACAATGATTCCAACGTATAAGACTTGCCATCTCGCTCTGATTCTTGTAATATCCACTCCTCAAAATCGATTTCAATAGAAAAACGTTTGTTAATTTCCACTAACATCTCCACGGTATCGAATGAATCAAAGTCAAGATCTTCTGCGAGAGATGTCGCAGGATATACAGGTCCGTTGACTTTGAGCGGTGCCACTTGAGGGAGAATATCCTTCAGGGCGTTAAAGATCTCATCCTCAGACCATGTTTGAACGTGGTGATTTGTCATTGGTCATTGGTGACTGGGCGTTAGGCCAAAGAGACGGGCAGGTGAGAAAGCGAGAAAGTGTGCAAATTCCCACCTGCTCACCTTTCTCACTTGCCCGGTTTCTCACCTGCTCACTTTCCCTTCAAATAGAGTTGCCGGCAAAGAGAACGTTGAACTTTCCCACTTGTGGTCTTGGGAATGGTCTGTGGTGGCACAATGACAACCTCATCAGGGGTCAATTCAACCTTTTTTGAGATGGCACGTTTGACCGCCTGCACCAAAATTTTCTCATCTTGTTTCTCACGGATTCTTGCTTCAGCCATCACAACAATCTCTTCAGTACCCCTTTCAGGGGATAACACTCCAAAGGCCGCTACAGAACCCCTACGGATTCCCGAGATATTCCCTGCCGCCTGCTCAAACTGTTCTGGGTGATAATTTTTACCAGCTTTAATAATGATATCCTTGGAGCGGCCGGTAATAAAAATATATTCACCCATCCGATATGCCAGATCACCAGTGTCCAGCCACCCATCACTGAGAACCTCACGGGTTGCCATGCGGTCATTGAAATAACCCACCATAACGGATGGGGACCGGACAAGAAGCTTGCCCTGAATACGCTCGTCCACCTCAGTTCCTGTACGATTAACAATCCTAACTTCTACGCCAGGGATAGGCTTTCCTACCGAGACAAACGAAGTGCTTGTGGCAATATCTCCGGTAGGCTCGGCAATCCCCTCGGTCACAAAAAGCCTTGGATTGACCCGATCCACCAGGGCACCCGTGTTCGGGGGGGTAAAACATACGGCAACAGCGGCCTCAGCAAGGCCGTAAACAGGCATGAATGTTTCTCGGCGGAATCCCAGGGGGCCGAATTTCTCTGCAAAACGGACCAGGGTATCCTCGACAACCATCTCAGAGCCGTTCAATGCCATGCGCCACCGGGAAAGGTCAATTTCCCCTAATTTCAACTTGTCGCCTCTGTCAATGCACAATTGATATCCAAAGTTCGGAGCCACACTGATAGTACCGGATTTATTATGCATGACCCTTAGCCAGGATATAGGTGAAGACATAAACATGGTGGGTGACATCAGAATCACCTGGCATCCGGCAAAAAGGGCCCCGCAAACACAACCAATCAGGCCCATGTCATGGTATAAAGGAAGCCAACTGACATTGACATCTTCAGGTGTGGTTCCCATAGCCAAATGGACGGCTTTGATATTGCTCATGAGATTGGAATGGGTTAAGGCAACCCCCTTCTGCTTGCCGTTGCTCCCTGATGAGAACTGGATCATCGCCGCCTGGTGCAGTTTAATCTCCACCTCTGGATCCCGTGAAGGGGGATATTGTTCCATTTCTTCGATGACAAATAGATACTTCATGCCAGGGACATTATCTTTAATGGACTGAGAAATCTTTTGAAACCGCTTTGAGGTGATTATGGCAGAAGCTCCGATAGTCTTCAGGGATTCGGCTCGGTCCTTTATAAAAAACTTGATCTTTCTTGGAAGAAAGGGAGAAGCAATGGATGCCGGAATCAGGCCGACCAGTAAGGCACCAAAGAATGAAAAAAGATACTCAATGCCTGTAGGAAGCATAATAGCTATCCTTTCCCCTGCCTCTAATCCATATGAAATCATTGCCGTTCCATATTGCAATGACCTCTCATAAAGTTCGCCAAAGGTAATAGACTGCTCCTCTTTATGCTCTATCAAGGTGCAATACAACTTGTCCTTCTGGCATCGTGCCCTGTGACGGATAACCTCGCACAATGTTCTGGCTTCCAACACATCGCATCGAAGCCCAGCAGGTATCTCAGGCCATTTATCATTTATCATCTTACATTTCCTAAGTTAGACAGGATTTACCCCGATACGGTCGTTCCTTCCGGGGCAGGCAGGATTTGAAGGCAAAAAATATCAACCTGTGCGGTTGGGATGTTGGCCATTTGAACCCTTTTGCCCATTGAGCATGCCCCAAACATCCATATACCGTAGCGCGCCCCCTCCCCGCCTGCCAACGCCTGGGTCGCACGGCGGCTACAATGCCGGCACACACGGCAATGGCGGGCAGGTGTGGGGCACATATTGTGGGGGACAGAGCCCCCACGCTACGGTGCCGTGTTTGTTTTGGGCCATGCCTAACGACCTCAAGGGGTTGTGAGGAGGGCCAGGTAACCGCACAGGTGGAAAAATATCCTGATTATCCGGTAAATCCTGTCTTATTCACACATGCAGATTATGATGGATCTATGCGCAATGATTCATGTCGTAGCCTACAGTTGTTCAATGACCAATGATCAATGATTCCCCTGATTCTATCAATTTGTTTTTCTGACCAGATCTTTTCTCCAAAAAAGAATGGGGCTGGTCGAAAACCATGCTTCATAGCGAGAGCCCATATGAACTGCATCCTTTCGGGCACAATCATGCCCCTTCCCAGGGAAAAGCTGTTGTACTGCTCATCAAGCGCAAGGATAATGGCCTCACTCCAACAACCATACATCAAGTTAGGCTCAGGTAGCCCCATGTCATAAGGCATAACTACCGGAACCGGCGATGCTAACAAGCCACCAGAGAAGAGAAAAATAGGGGAATTTTCTATTTGGTAATCGATAAAGGTATTCTTGGGATACGCCACATCACACACAATGGCTCCGGGTCTAAAATCGTCCTGTCTAAAAAAGGGAGCCACCGAACTCGCAGCCGTGATAACGATATCTGCCTGGCTCACCGCCTTCACATTATCCTTTTGCACAATAATTTCCGCTTTATTGTATTGGCGCAAATCCTTAGCAATCTTCAAGAGATTGAAAGAAAAGTGTGACGCAAGGACCAAACACCTCACCCTCGTTGCAAGATACCGACAGCACGCAGTCCCGATATCGCCTGCCGCCCCAACCACCGCTGCCGTTGATGCGGACAGATCCAGTTCAAACATCCTGGCTGCTTCAATGACACCATTTACTGCGGCCATGGCCGTCAGCGTATTGCCTGAAGTGACGGCCATTCCTAAGACTTTACGAGCCACCAGCCGCCCCTGGTCGCCGTCTGTAATGGAGGTGAACCCGCCAAGTCCTGATATCTTTGCTCCCTGGCTCTCAGCAAGTTTTAGGACGGCTATGACTTTTTCAACGCAGAGGGAGCGGAAGTGCCTCTGGTTGTTATCCTGTACCATCTCAGGAAGTAATGGGCATATGACGATATTTCCACGAGCGGTTCGCCCATTTGGTGACGTAATCTCGATCTGTCTCTCATTAAAAGGAGGCGTCCATTCAAAAAGTTTTAAGAGGAGTTCCCTCCGCGGTCTCTTCAGATCTGGTTTCAGGTGTTTCAAGTACCTGTACAGATGGTCTATATCAAAAGGATGACCTATGAGGGTAAAATCTATCATTTAACATTTAACATTTAACATTTAGCGTCAATGATCGATCACCAATAACCAATACCTAATAACCAATGACCAATGACCAATGATCAATGATCAATAATCAATAATCAATAACTTCCCAAGCCATTTGGCCAGCGAGGCGATAGTAAGAATGGGAGGAAGTCCCGGCGACACAGGAAGGACGCTGCCATCGCATATATAAAGGCCTTTAACACTCCTACATTCAAGGTTGGGATTTACTACCTCTCCAATGGCCGCGGTGGCTCCTGGATGACCTCCATATGGCCCTGTGATGGTGATGGTTTCCGGTTCGACCCCGGCTTGTATCAAGATCTTTTTGGCCAGTTCTCCTCCGGTGGAAAGACGGTTACGATCATTATCAGTTAGACGTTTCGATACCCTTCCATTCTCGTCAACACTTCCCGCATTACTATCCCTGGTCTTCACCATAATTCCATAAGGGGGTCGATCACCAAACCATTTCTTCAGACCCTGGAACATCAATACCACATCAACGTGGGGAGCCAGCACATATCCCCTGTCATAATGCTCTGCAAAAACAGTTGGCATTGAAGGTTCAAGATTCGGCAAAAAATCAGGACTACGTCCATAGACCACAGTGTATAGATCCAGGAATAAGGCCTTCCCTGCCTCGATCCCTGAATTCCGGAGGACCACCGGCGTGCCCAGTCCGCCTGCAGCAAGAATGGTTTTCTCGGCCTGAACTTCCAAAGATCCGTTATTGGTCTCGCACACCACCCCGGTTGCACACCCATTACAAACGTTAACCGATTTAACCCTTGTTTCACTCAAGAGTCGGACATTCCCCATTGTCGTCAGTTTTTTTATCACCCCTTTTGCTGACCATTTGGCCCCGGTGGGGCAGGTAATCACGCATTTACCGCAATGGGTGCAGCGCTCAAAATCGATGAACTTGGGCCATCGTGTCATCTCCATACCGAGAGATTCTGCTGCACCGGTCAGCAGCTTCGCATTGGGACCAATATGTTCTTCAACCATGGGGGTTAGCCCCAATTCATCTTCTGTTTCTGCAAACTCCTCTCGCAAATCTATCCCTAGAGACTTCAGCTCATCCTCAAGGGACCTCACCCCGCTGCCAATAGCTATCTCCGTAGTGCCGCCTATATTCAATGCTCGATAATAAGGTATCCCTTCCTCACTTTTCGGAAATCTTCCATTTTCCTGATAAAGCTGCCTGCCCAGTTCCATTTCGTCCATGCCGGCAAGTCTAGATGTATCCGACCCCTGTTCGATAATTACCAGTTCCTTATCTGCACAGGCCAGCTCCTGAGCCACCATGGCCCCTCCGGCCCCCGTGCCCACTATAGCTATCTGAGTTTGAATCCTATCATTTATCATTGGTCATTGGTCATTTAAGTACAGGACAAAAAAATTAGACAGGATAGACAGGATGAACAAGATTATTTTTATTTTAAATTCCTGTTCGTCATTAATCTTTAATCCACAGATTTCGCAGATTACACGGATTACTCTAATCATTATGA
>DAOVOU010000200.1 GCA_030629475.1 Desulfobacterales bacterium
GGTAATTTGATATTGTTTCGTATTTCGTGGTTAGCGCAAGGTTGCGCCTGACGGCTTGAAAACATTACACTTCGTGTCGGATTTCGGGTTTTGACACTATTGCGCCAAGATCAAAAAGTGCTAATCCTATGCCCATTCAAGGATAGCGACCAGAACGGGAGGACCACTCATGCGAGTCAAACGCGGTTTTAAAGCCAGAAGAAGGCGAAAAAAAATATTGAAGCTTGCCAAGGGTTACCGCGGCGGTCGCAGCAAGCTGTACCGCACGGCAGCCGATGCCGTGGACAAGGCATTACAGTATGCTTACAGGGATCGAAGGGCGCGCAAGCGAGATTTCAGGAGATTGTGGATCGCCCGGATCAATGCGGCAGCACGACTTAACAACCTGTCATACAGTCGTTTAATACAAAGATTGAAGTGCGCGCGCATAGAGATCGACCGGAAGATACTCGCCGAGCTGGCTGTCTCAGATCCGAACGCTTTTTCCCACCTGGTGGCCATTGCTGGTGGCCAAGAATCGCATTGAAGAGAGTGTAAATCACGGCTGTTGGCAATGAGAAAATCCGTGTCCGTCTGGCAAGGTGTCAGGTTTCGGGTTTCAGGTGTCAGGATTGAGAAACTTAAAGATCTGAAACCTGAACACTGACACCTGGCCATTGAACTCAATAACCAACAATCTTGATTTACACCCCATTGAAGATTGTCGATTGAATTGACAATCATCAATCATCAATCGTATGAAACAAGAGCTTGAAAGGGTGGAGCAGGAGGCCCTGGAGGCCATAAAGGGGGTTTCAGACCCGACCGGGGTCAAGACCCTGAAGGCCCGGTACGTGGGCCGCAAGGGGGTAGTGACAGCGCTTTTGCGAAAGATTTCCGGTTTGCCCCCGGAGGAAAGGCCTGAGACAGGCAGGCTTGCAAACGAGCTGAAAAAAAGGCTCGAAAAGGCATTTGAAAAGGCATTGCAAGCTTTTGAGGCGGATCGCGGGGAGCTTATGGCAGACGCCCTGGATGTGACCTTGCCTGGACGGCCTCTTGCCAGGGGCCGAATGCACCCGATTACGCAAATGACCAAGGCCATATGCGAAGTCTTCCAAAGGCTCGGCTTTGAGATCGTAGAAGGGCCTGATGTGGAATGGGACTACTATAACTTTGAGGCTCTCAACATCCCGCGGGATCATCCTGCCCGTGATATGCATGACACCTTCTATATTTCCGAAAACATTGTCTTGAGAACCCACACCTCCCCTATCCAGATACGAGTCATGGAGTCACAATCCCCGCCAGTTCGCATTATTGCGCCTGGTAAGTCCTACCGGGTAGATTCTGATATCTCGCATACTCCTATGTTTTTCCAGGTGGAAGGATTGATGGTCCAGGAGAACATATCCTTTGGTGACCTGAAAGGCGTCCTGACCACTTTTGCACACCAGATCTTTGATGAGGAGACGAGCCTGCGGTTTCGACCCAGCTTTTTCCCATTTACAGAGCCAAGTGCCGAGATCGATATCCGATGCGTGATTTGCAGGGGTGCGGGCTGCCGGGTTTGCTCCCACACCGGGTGGTTGGAGGTTTTGGGTGCTGGCATGGTGCACCCGGCGGTGTTTGAAATGGTCGGCTATGATACGGACCGCTACACCGGTTTTGCCTTTGGCATGGGCATCGAACGTATTGCCATGCTCAAGTACGGCATTGAAGATATCAGAAAGTTTTACGAAAATGATCTCAGGTTCCTTGAACAATTCTAGTCAATGAAAGGTAACTACTTAGGTTCACAGTTCCAAGGTTCACGGTTCAAGGTTAGAGAGCGATGAAGAGTAACTACTTAGGTTCAAGGTTCCACGGTTCACGGTTCAGAGATTAACCTGTCAACGGTCAACGGTGAACCGTGAACCCGAGTAGTTACAAAATATGAAAAGCGCAAAGTAGCCAACCGTGAACCGTGAACCGTGAACCTGACAACCTGAACAGTTACAATGAAAGTTAGTCTGAGCTGGCTCAAAGATTATGTGACCATAGATGTGGATGTGGTTAAGCTGGCCGAAGCCCTGACCATGGCAGGGCTTGAGGTGGACGGCCTCGTGGACCGTTATGCTTATCTGGACCGCGTCGTAGTGGGGCGCATTGTTGAAATAGCCCCCAGGTCTCACGCTGAAACACTTTCCCTCTGCAGGGTGGATGTGGGCAATGGGATAAAGCCGGTTGTATGTGGTGCTACGAATATCAAAGAAGGCGACCTTGTACCGATGGCACTTCCCGGGGCCCAACTTCCTTCAGGCGAGACCATTGAAGCCGGACGTATGCGGGGACAGGCCTCAGAAGGGATGTTATGCTCTGAAGCAGAACTTGCCCTTGGAATGGATAGCTCCGGCATCCTTCTGCTTCCGGAGACGGCCAAGCCGGGTCTGGGGGTTGCTGTCGCTCTTAGCCTTTCAGACACCATCATTGAGTTTGATCTCACACCCAATCGTTCTGATTGCCTCAGTATCATCGGCATAGCGCGTGAGGTGGCTGCCATTCTCAAGACCCCCTTGAAATATCCCAAGGTGAAGCTCCCGCCGGGTGAAACCCCCATAGAGGAACTCTCTTCTGTAACCATTGAAGCCCCGGATCACTGTCCCCGGTATGCGGCAAGGGTGGTTACAGACGTGAACATTGGGCCATCTCCTTTCTGGCTTCAAGACAGATTACACTCCGTGGGGCTCCGGACCATCAATAACGTGGTGGATGTGACCAACTTTGTCCTTATGGAGATGGGTCAACCCCTCCATGCCTTTGATTTTGACCGTCTGGCCGAGCATCGGATCGTTATTAAAACGGCTCAGGAAGGCCAAGCCTTTACGACCCTGGATGGCGTAGAACGCACCCTTGGCTCTGATATGCTCATGATCTGCGACGGCAAAGGGCCGGTGGCCCTGGCCGGCATCATGGGCGGACTTGAATCAGAAATCGAAGACCAGACAACGCGGGTCCTTATTGAAAGCGCCTATTTCAACCCGATCACCACACGACGCACAGCCAAGCGCCTCGGCTTGAACACCGAATCATCGCACCGGTTCGAGCGGGGCGTAGACCCCGTGGGTGTCAGAAGAGCCCTGGACCGTGCGGCTCAGCTCATGGCCGAATTAGCAGGCGGAAAGCTCGCTGAAGGGGTCATTGACGTTTATCCCCGGCCAATTCCTGAAAGGGTTATAGATCTCAGTGTCAAGCGAACAAACCGGCTCCTGGGTACCCGGTTAAGCCAGGACGACGTTGGCGCTTATCTTAAATCCGTGGAACTGGACGTAGAACCCCTGGATAAGGATCGGCTCAGGGTCGTGCCGCCCACTTTTCGCGTGGACATTACGCGGCCTGAAGACCTGATGGAAGAGGTGGCTCGTCTGAGGGGGTATGATCAGATTCCGACCACCCATCCCGTATCTCATGTAGTGGCCAGGAAACCGGACAAGAAGCTCCGGGTGAGGGACCGACTTTGGCAATTGCTTGCGGGGTGTGGGTTTTTGGAGATCGTTACTTACAGTTTTATCAGAAGGGATGCATGTGACCAGCTCTTGCTCCATGATCAAGACCCGCGCCGCCAGATGGTGTCCATCCTGAATCCTCTGACGGAAGACCAAGCGGTTATGAGGTCCTCTTTGCTCCCGGGTCTTCTTGCCACCATGTACAGAAACAGCAAACAGCGAAACGAGAATCTGAGGATCTTCGAACTTGGTAAGGTTTTTTTGTACACTACCCCGGATGAACTCCCGGAAGAGATAGAGATGATCTCCGGGCTTTGGACCGGGGCGCGTCATGTGAAAACATGGCATTCTAAGGAATCAAAAGTCGACTTCTATGATATGAAAGGGGTGGTCGAAGCTGTGTGCGCCGGGCTGAACATAGCCGGTGTTCGGTTTGCTCCCTTGACGGGTACTGATTTTCCCTATCTGAGATCCGGCTATGCCGCACAAATTCAGGTGGGCAACGAGAGGCTGGGGGCGGTAGGGGAATTGTCCGGAGAGGTTTTGAGGAATTTTGGGCTAAACCAGGTTGCCTATTGTTTTGACCTCAACTTTGATCGGCTTGTCGATCATGTATCTGAGGAAAAGCGTACCAAAGCCCTCTCCCGTTTCCCTGCGACCACGAGGGATATGGCCCTGATACTAAGTAATAGTATTGAAGCCCAGGCCCTTTTGGATTTCATGGAAGCTATGGGACAAGTATTGGTAGAGGGGGTGGAAATCTTTGACATATATACGGGGTCACCAATACCACAAGGTAAGAAGAGTATCGGCCTGAGGTTTACGTACCGATCATTTGAAAGAAGCCTCACGGATAGCGAGGTCAACGAGATCCATGACACTATAACCCGGGAGGTATTGAAAAAGTTTAGCGCCCGGCTGAGGCCAGAGTGAATCGAATGCGGATTGCGGAATGCGGATTGCGGAATAAAAGAAAAGATGAAATTGGCAAACCAGCAACCCTGGATTTCGGATTCACAACTTTAGGCACTTTAGGCCCTCCGTTATTGAGCAATAGCCAACACCCAATAGCCAACACCCAATACCCAATGACTAATGCCCAATGCCCAATGACTAATGACTAATGACGAACGATGAACAAAAAAGACATCGTCGAGGCAATTCACGCCAGAGTTGGATTTTCCAAGCGAGAGACTGCTGCGATCGTTGATAAGGCTTTTGAACTATTGAAGACGGTCTTGGCCGAAGGTGATTCGGTCATGATTTCGGGCTTTGGGAAATTTTGCGTCCGTGGAAAAAAGGCTCACAAGGGCAGAAATCCCAAAACCGGGGAGACCATAACACTGCCTGCGAGGAAGGTTGTAACCTTCAAGGTGAGCCGCGTGCTCAAGGAGCGAATAAATGCGGCCCACAGAGACCGAGATACCTGAAAAGCGGTATTTTAGGATCGGCGAAGTTAGCGCTATAACCGGCATTGAGGCATACGTACTGCGATACTGGGAGACAGA
>DAOVOU010000195.1 GCA_030629475.1 Desulfobacterales bacterium
GCACAAGGGCGAAGGGGCGAAAGGTCCTTGAGAGAGGGGGGGCGTTTCAACTTTGAGATCCGGAAATTTTTTATAGCAACGTTTTTGGTGCCAAAAATGACGATATTGGGGCTGAAAACAGCTACTTTCGGATCACTAATCCAGATATTTCAATATGATAGCTTGGCCCGACCCCAAAGAAAAATAGCTTGGCCCGACCCCAAAGAAAACCCACCCTGTGGCGTTCCGACCTCAGTCTTTGACCATTCTCCATCCTCCGACACTCCTGCCCTGAGCCACTTCTGGATCAGGCGGAGTAGTCGGGGATCTGCGATGCGATGCTCCACAAATTTCACCAGCCATCCATGATCGATGGTATCGTAAAAGCTGCGAATATCTGCATCAAGTACCCAATTTACCTTCCGTTGCGTGATTCCCACCCACAGTGCATCCAGCGCATTGTGCTGGTTGCGTCCTGGGCGAAAACCGTAGCTGAACCCCAGAAAGTCCTCTTCGAAAATCTGGTTCAACACCCGAACCACTGCCTGTTGGACTACTTTGTCCTCCAGTGCCGCGATGCCGATCGGCCGTTGTCGACCGTCCGATTTGGGTATCCAGGTTCGCTTCGAGGGCTTTGCGCGGTATCTGCCACTTTGAACCCGCTCGTGGAGATCCGGTAAGTGGGTCTCCAGTTCCTCACCATATTGTCGCCACGTCACGTTATCTACCCCAGGAGCTACATCGCGCTTCAGCGCGTTGAAGCTGTCCCTGAGAAGATCCACCGTGATATGATGCATCAAGCTGGTGAAACGGAGGTTTTTATCCCTTCTTGCTGCTTCGCGTATTCTGTCGAGTCTGTTCAATGCTTCCCCCTGCCTCCGCGTGCAGGTAGCAGTCAGCTTTTCAGAATTTCCCTTGGTCATCGGCCTTCCCTCCAGCGCCTCCGCTATTGCTTACCCAATATTGTTCGGCGCCTTCTTCGGTACTATTACGATGTCTGACTTCTCATTAGCGTACATGCCAGGATTATGGCCACGGGCCTTCCCTGACCGATCTGCCAGGCTGTTGCCCCTGACGGATACCAATGAGATCTCCCGGTTCTCGAACATAGAGCGTCCACGCATGCACAGGTTCTTAGACTCCGTGGGGCCGGTGGGCGACTCGCTGGGTAACGCCGAACACCGTATTGCCTTACCTTTCGGACCAGTAGGTCGGCACCCCGGAAGGGTTATTTCGGAGCTCAATAGCTGGCCTACGCTTTCCCCTGTCAACGCTTCACGCGCAGCCTCGCGACCACCCGCGCATGACTCGGGGCCATGATGGAGCAGCTCCTCCTTTCATGTAGGGCTCTTGCATCCCCTACTCTATGCCGGTTTATCCCGGCGCTTTCGGTCCGACCCCAGCAACAGCAGTCCAGTCCCACCCCAAGTCCCTCAAATTGATTTTCCTTAACAATTAATGTGCTCGAAAAAGATGGTTCATTTTTTTCTTGACATTGCAAGAATTCTGTCTTAGTCTTCCACATTATGAAAAAACGATACAAATCAGCCCGACAAATTGATAGTGTTATAGACCTCGAAAAAATCCGATCAGGGCCAAAAAACTGCATGGAGCGCAATCCCGAGGCCTTCTTCGGTCTGACCTACCCCTCCTCTGATATTCGCGCAATGCTTCGAGCATTAAGTCGCCGTTATGACACAAGTGATTCAGATCGCAGCGAAACTGGCGTCTTCTTGGCTGAATCTGTAAAAGGATTGGGCAAATCTCATGGTCTACTGACCGGATATCATCTTTTCGCACACCCTGAACAAGCTCGTGCATGGATGAAATCTCTGGGGTTCTCCTGGTCTCCCCCAAAAGACCCCATCGTTATTGTTGAGAAATTTACCGATCAAACGCTTCCCTTTGATTCGTTGTGGACAGCACTTGGCCAGAAAATAGGTGCTGATTGGAAATCAAGTCGACCGCCGTCCCTCGATGAATTTCGAAAGGCCCTGTCAGACAGACCGCTTATCCTCATTTTTGATGAGTTGGAAAGAGGTATTTCGAATATCGGTGACCCTGCCCGGAAAAGCCAAAACTTGAGTTTCCTCCAAATGGTATCAGAGGAGGCTAATCGGAATCCACAGGTCAGCTTGTTTGCCGCTATTTATGACGGCACCAATGAACCTGGGGCCACTTTGAAGCGTGTTCCACGCCTTGAGCTGCGGTTTCGAAGTCCTGATGATCGTGCAGCGGTTGTACGCCACAGGCTTTTTGAGGATGCCGGCACCCATGACCAAGGGGCTGCTGACGCACTGATCGGCTCTTATGTCAACATCTGGAAACGACTCGGGGTGGATACTTCCGACGAGTACCTTTCCAGATTGAAGAGTGCCTACCCTTTCTTACCAGAGCTCATCGAACTGATCTTTGAGCGTATTACAGAATCCGGTGGCTTTCAGGGCACGCGAGGTGCACTCGGCTTGCTCGCCGCCATGTTAGACGCCATGCCCTCCGGGTCGTTTCTGCTTACAGCGGCTAATTGCAAGCTTACCGACCATGCTTGTGCTGATCGTTTGCAGGATCTCGATCCTTCAGCCACCTTAATCAATTGTGCTGCTTCAAATCTGCGTGATCTGTCAAGTCAGCCCTATGCGGAGTCCCTGGCTTCAGCCGTCATGCTCGCCAGTCTGGCACCAGCAGGCCGCATGCGAGGAGTCTCGCGCGAAGAGCTGGTCCGCCATGTGGTAGCGCCCGGGTGTGATCCAAATCAATTTGAAAGCAGCCTCCAGGCATTTCGTACTTATGGTTCATTTTTTCATGAACGTGAAGGCAGGTTCTTCTTTGATTTGGAAGAAAATGAATATGCAAAGGTTGCCCTTGCCACCATACATATTCAAGACGAACGAGCCAGGGATGAGATACAAAAGATCTGGAAGCAGAATCTCTTCGGCGACACAAAGCAAACCGTCTTCTTTTCAGATCCGGACACCACGAAGCTGGCCTTAGATGGCCTCTCCAAGAATTCTCTGCGTTATGTACTTTCTCCGCGGCGCCTGTCTGATGTGGAACGGCACGGCCTTTACTTTGGCACTGAGAAAAGAAATCAGATCCTCCTCTTTGAACCAAGGGATGATAATGCCAACCACTTCACGAATCCCGATCTACTTGCATTTGCCAAGAAATCAATAGCTGCCGATGATCTTGCACCATCAGCTGCATCAGCGGAACGTAGGAAGCGCTACGAGACCATAGCAGGTAAAGAACGCAGGAATGTACGGGATACCATTAAGGCATCCAGTCTCATGTATGTTCGTATTGAAAAATGGTCCAACCGCCCTGAAGATACTGCTTTCGAGCTGGAATCCCTTGGCCAGGCATGGAACAAAGAAGACGTGCTGAGGTATTTGAGGACTCATATTTATCCTGAACCCCGCATTCAAGAGCACATCCTTGAGAGGATGGATTCGCTTGTTGGAAAGACCTTTTCCCAGGTGGAGGACCTGTACCGAAGTACCCTTGGATATCCTGTTCCCCTTTCCGTACCTGCCATTTCAGATGCTCTTGTTGGTCTTGTTGAGGACCGCAACCGTGTTCTCGGACTCCGGCACACACGCCGCAACTTTTGCGGTGAGCATGTGATGCTTGGTGCAGGAGAGCTGCCCTTGGCCATTTTGGCCGAACCCTGGCCCGAAACAACACCACCGCCCCCTGCTTCTGGATCACCTGAGGCACCACCGACCATTCCAGCTCCTGTTGAGCCGGAACCAGGGCCTATTGTTCCTATGCCATCAGTGTCCACTGAAGAAAGGAGTACAATTGCTTGCCGTTCACCTGAGGAGCTACGCAAGGAAATTGCTACTAGAATCCAAGATATTGAAGGGCCAGACATCCAAAATGCCACCTTCAATATCTTCGCAAATTATCAAGATGTGGAATTGATGGGGTATCCGAGCTCGCTCCGCGGTGCGTTGACAGGTCCCGGAAGTCTTGACGTCCAACTCAAAATTACTTGTCAGGGTCCCATGGATAAGGCTGAGGTGGAAACCAGGTGCGAATCGTTGCCGAAATTTGACAATGCGACCTATCGTGCAAGGCTTAGCGTCGAAACCAAGACTTCATCGCAAATGGGCAATTCCAACAATGTGGAAAACGACTTATGAGCGCATTAGACAGAGATCTCCTTGATCAGTTGACGCGGCCCGGCCCACGGCTTCCTAAGATCGAAGATTGGCTGATGAATGCTGTTTGGACGACTGACCGCTTCAATGAGTGTGGATCTTCTCCATCACCTTATTTGAAGTCAGGAGAAAAGCTTGTCCACGAAAGAGAAATTCTGCTCTCTTCAGCCGCTGATTCCATCTTTGACGAACTCATAGCAAGGCCTGCAAACCCGATGAGCATTTCCAGTTTTTTCTCAGAGTATCCTGGTGGAGGAGTAGTCATCTTCGACGGGTGTTCCCTCAGGGAGCTGCCCCGATTACTTGACCTTGCAGAGACGTCCAAAAGGCCTGTGCTTTCGGTCAGCTGTGCACGATCAGCCATACCCAGCTCAACAGAACACTTTATCAGTGATCGGCTTGGCCTAAAACTGCCGGCCACGGGACCATCCAAATTGGTTCAAAGGCATGAATTTCAGGAGCAGGGCATTTCTTACCATTATTTTCAAACACCAAACGAGGTTCAAACCATTTCAAGGGAATCATCAGCCATTATTGTCTGGTCTCGGTTTCCGGACCTGAGGTTTATGGATAGCTCTGCTCGCAGCGCAGAAATGTATGACGGCATATGGGACGGATTTGATCTTGTCTGGAAAAATACGGTTCAAGCGATCCCTCCGGAACGAACCGTCTTGGTCACAAGTGATCACGGTTATGTATTCTTGGATGCCGGCCTTAGTGATCAAAATCTCGAGGGCAAAGATCGGCCTCTAAGAGGAAAACGCTATAGGGAGTTTTCGGACGAGGAAGAATTACTTGAGAATAATCCTCATATCTGGGTTGACCGAACACGGCGGCTTGGCGCAATCAAAGGCCGTTGTCACAATAGGCCTCAGGCCCCTTCCGCATCACAGTCATTATA
>DAOVOU010000061.1 GCA_030629475.1 Desulfobacterales bacterium
CCTTCCAGAACCGGATGCCTTTTCCGCAAATTTACGCCGTTCCAGCCCATGTGGGGTATTTTCAGCCGCTCATTTCCTTTAGAAAAAAACGGCCGGGGAAACTGCTTAACACCTCCTGGAATAAGTCCCAGACACCGGGCATCATTCTCTTCGCTATTGTCCAATATGATCTGTGCGCCCAGACAAATCCCCAGGATCGGTTTGCGGGCCTCAAAATATTGCCTCAACACCTTATCTAAACCAAGGTGCCTCAGATCGGCCATCGCCTTTCCAGCCGCCCCAACGCCCGGAAATATGACCCTTTGAGAGCTTAAGATCTCTTCCTGGCGTCGAGTGACCAGGCAGGCAAAGCCCAGTTTCTTCACGGCACGCTTCACACTCATCAGGTTCCCAGCCTTGTAATCAATGATGGCAATCATAGACTTGTCCTTGTAACACGGGTAAGAATTCTTTCAATTAAAATTTTTTCAGATCTTCAACGCGGACTTGGGAACAAACACGCAAGTGGTCTTCTTCCATGAAGTTGAATTTTCAGCAAAACTTGTGCCAATCAAATATATACTACAATTCCAGGATCTTGCTTAAGACAGGTTAGTTTGTTGAACATTGCGAAAGGTACATTTTTGTATAAAACTCTTGAAATAAACGGCATTTTTGTATGAACTGTCGGCTGCTGTATGAAAACCAACTGCACCCACAGAACTCATGATGTCTCGGATTTGTATGTGATACCAATTCAATGGAATTTTGCGGAATCATCGCGTGCAAACACTGTGCGCACCACCAATGTCCGAGTTCTTTCTGACTCAGCCACGATTTGGGCTACTTGAAACATACCCGTTTTGATGATGATTCCCAAAGCTCGTCCAAGTGGCAGAGCCATTGGGCTCTGACCTTGCTCAAAGAGCAAGGTTTTCTATGTTGAAATAAAGGGGGGGGATTTTCATGCTTGCGCGCAACCTGACTTTGACGGGGCCTTGACCCGACCAAGTATTGCCTTATGATCTAAGGCACTTGCTGCTCGGCATGGCTGAGGATACGAATATCTCTTTGGGGAAAAGGAATTTCAATTCCAGCTTTCGAAAATTCCTCAAAAATAGCAAAATATAGTGCGCTACGAACCTTTCTCCGTGCTGTTTGCCGCACATCTATCCAAATTAACAGTTCAAAATTGATCGAACTATCTGCATATTCGACAAATCTTACAGTAGGTTCCTTATACTTTGCCACCATGGGCTCTTTTTGAGCGATTTCTAGTAATATCTTCTCCACTTCCCTGGGGTCAGAATTATAAGAGACACCCACGGAGAGTTCTATTCTGATCATGGGTGATGAGAGTGAATAATTCACAATCGTGTTCGATATAAAATCAGAGTTGGGAATGAGATACTCGATATTGTCTCTTGTTCGGATCTTGGTGGCACGAAGATAAATATCTGTGACGACTCCGAGAGTATCACCCACTTCGATCCAGTCTCCTTTTCGAATTTTTCCCCCGAATATGATGCTGAATCCACTAATCACATTGGCGGCCATATCTTGTAGCCCAAGCCCGATGCCGATACCGACGGCACCTGCAAAAACAAGCAGAAAGCGGAGATCAATGCCGACAATCTTTAAGGAAATTAGTAACCCGATGGCAAACGACAAATATTTAAAGAAGGTATTCAGGGCATAACCCAGGCCGGGATCAATACCGAGTGAAGGATAGACCTTGTAATCCAGATAGGCCTGCAATAGCCGCGAAGCATAAACAATGGATAGAAGGATAAGAGCGGCCTTTAGAATGATCCAAAGAGTAACCTGTGTATCCCCCAGTTTCAAAACAGGAAACGACATTATTCGCTGGAGAGGATTAAGCAGTCCCAGCAGATTTAGAATAATGAAAACTGTAGCCATTACGGTGACATACAAAAGCAATGCTTTCATTGATCGAAAAAGAAATTGCGCTGTTTCATCAGAATCGTCAATCTTCTCAGACCATTTCTGTAGCCACCTTTGAAATATGTGGTAACTAAACATTATGAAAATATATGCAGCAGCTGTATACCAGGTTTTAATCAAGACAACCCGACCAAGTTGCTTATAACCGATGCACCAAAGGAGTGCAGTGAGAAATGAAAAAAATATCAGGGGAAAATAATATTTATTCAGCATCTTAATGAAATGTTGGTAGCTCCGATATGGAAAATCCGGCAGGAAGGATAGCAGAGCTTTTTTCTTTAGAAGAAAAAGAAATAAAACAAAAACAACTGAAATCGATATGGCAAATTTAAGCAGGTGCAGGACATCATCACGAACTCGAAAAGCTTCTGCAGCCCAGAATACAGCAATACCCACCAGGACGTATAGCAGTGCAAGGCGCGTTAAACGAAATATTGTCTTACCATAAGGAGGTGTGGCCGGAAAAAGATCACGGGTTAATGACTCTCGCATGAGGCCTATAATAAGAGCACCTATGGCCCAGAGACCCAGCAAACGTCCAGTCAATTGAAACCAGGCTTCTTTATAATTGATCATGGCGTTTATCAGAGCAAAAGCCCCGAGCAATAATAGCGGTATCAGGGCGGCAACAACTACCTTGAGAGCTGAGACGGAAAAAGGGTAAAGGGCCTCCGGTATCTTTTCTCTAAATGGGTGCACTTTAGTTTCGATTCGCGCCAGAACCCGATTTTGACCCAATAGGCTGTAAAGGACAGCTATGATAAAAGTGAGCATTATTAGGGATCCTACTACTCCGAGTAGCCGGCTTTGCTCCATGACATGCTTCAGAAATTCAGGAATCTTGAGCGGCAAGGTAAGCACCCACTTATATAAATGCTCAATCGTCTCCCAGCTCCAGCCCAGAGGGGTTCGCTCAAAAAGAGACCGAGCCTGTTTTTCAAGTTCCTCTCTAACGCGGGTGGCCTTTCTGACCATGGCGTCCCCCATATCCTTAGAGAGGGATATCGTTGGTTGTTCTTTTTCTTCGGTATTGGATTTCCGTTCTTCGGCCAGAGAAAAGGCTGCCAGAAATAACAGAAAAGGGAAAACAAAGATAAAGTAGATACGAATCTTCTTTGACATAACAATTTCCTTCAATTGTTGGATTAGTTCAGATGTGTGTTCTGTGTGTCTGTGGTGAGCATATTGAAGCCAATGGTGGTAAGGGCTCGCCCTGAGGGCAAGCCCTAAATTCCTAACAGTGTAAAATTGGTACGTATGGTATCGCCATCCGAGGCGTAGTCGATCTCAACCTCAACCATAAACACTCGTTCATCCGGGATTTCTCCCTTTTGGATCAGATGACCCTTGATCTGCCTTGCCCGCTCTTGGGCGAGAGGCCACAGGCTGCTTTCATCTACCGGCATGTCTTCGATTAATCGTTGCTTGGCGGTAGCAATGAGAACCCCGGGCTCGATCTGTGGTGGTTCTGCGGGTTCAGCATCAGCTTCTGGAGATGGTTGAGACGTCTCCGACTCGATTCCAAATAAGGTCTTGGGGTGCTCTCCAAATCGGGCCACATAGGCCTGAGTTATGAGGCGGACGTAGTCATCATCAGTGAGCGAAATATCCTCGGTGCGATCAGACACTGGCAATTCGGCGGCTCCCAGCTCTTCGAGTTTCGCACGTTTCAGCTGACTTAGCAGTTCTGCTTCAGCCAGCGCCATCCGGTCGTATTGGCTATCTGCAGCTCCTTTGATTTCAACTCGAAGGGCGGGTCGCTCGTAGAGCGCCTTAGACAGTTTATCAAGCTTTCTGATCTGCTCTGCCCCAAGGGTCGCACTACCGAACTCAAACTCCACAAAACTCAGTTCTTCCCCATCTCCCCCGACAAGACGAGCCAGCGCAGCAAACGGGGAGGTAACGATTTTAGTGATCAGATTGACCAAAGCCCGGACCACAACACGGCCATAACTGAACTCAGGGTCATTGAGATCGCCCCGCACCGGCAGATCAATATCAATTCTCCCTTGACGATCCTTTAACAGGGCTATAGCGAGACGGACCGGTAATGTTGTGGCATCGGGGCTATCTATCCGCTCTCCGAGGGTAAGTTGATCCACAAAGATTTCATTCTCGCCAATAAGGAGGTTTTGTGACAGTTTGTATTTGAGATCCAATGACAGCTTGCCCTTCTTGATGGCATAACCCGCGAATTTGCCGGAATATGGCGTGAAAGTGGTGAGTTCGATGTTCTTGAAAGAGAGTGCCAAATCCGTGTAAGCATCTTCACTCAAAGGATTAATCTGGCCAGCGATTTTTACCGGTGCGTATTTATCCACCTTACCTTCGAGCAGGACATCAGCCCGCGCCAAAGACTCGGAAGAGAGGCCCTTTACGGTCCCCTTCAAATTCTGGATACCCGTGGCAAAACTCGGCTTCAGGGAAAAGTCGGCAAAATTCACCGAAGCGTTTTCAATGCGGACCGTATCGATGGTGATGGGGATTGGGACCTGTCCCTCTGAATCGGCATCATCAGTGGCCTCATCATCTTGAGTGGAAAAGACGCTGGTCAGATTAACCGTTCTGTCAGGCCATATGATGACCCTGGCGTAGGGTCGATTGGCAACAATCTCAGAAATACCCAGCTTGTTAGGCTCAACGTCAAGGACCAAACCATTAAACGAAACAGACTCCCACTTCAGGAAATCCTCGGAACGTGATCGGTCCACGGCCTCAAAGCCATCAATGCTTGCCCTCCCTTCGTAGCGCATTTCGGGTCCATGACTACCCGAAGTCCGATAGTTAAACTGACCATCGAGGTTTGCTGTGCCCCTCACAAGTTCAAGCCGTGCAACAGAATCCACATATGACTGGAACGGCTTCAAGGCGATCTGTGCAACCTGCAAGGCGAGCTCCGTGGATACCGGGTTAATGCTGGCCAGCCCCTTGACTGCGACGGTTCCTGTTTGGTTGACTTTAAGGGCAAGGGCGACCCCAGCTTGCGAATCTTTCTGATTACTCAAATTTTTCAGATTCAAGTTGATCGGCTCCAGATTGACACGCACCGGTTTAGCCAGCGTGCGGTCTTCGAGCGCTAGTCCATAGTTTTCCAGTGTCAGTTCATCAACGCTGACCCGCCAAGGTTGGCTCTCGGCCCCTGATTGATCCGGGGTCCCGGATGATGTCTCGCCCTCATCTTCAAGACCATCCATTGCAAACAACGTCTGATAATTGAAGGTGCCATCGGAAGTAAGCCAGGCCTTAAACCTGGCATCTCTGGATTTGACAGAAACACACACAGCCTCCCTATTGCTGAGATCTATGTGAGCTCCCTGCACGGAAAAGAAAGGCACTGAAATAAGCGTGTCATCCAAGCCTTTCTCAGCCAGCTTGAACTCATTCAGTTTCAACTCACCATCAATCACTTCAAAATGAAAAGCCTCTCCACTGGCATCCATATCGTACCGGGCAGCCAGGTCGATGGACCCACTGGTCACTTCGAAACCAACCTGATGCTGAACGTATTTCCACAGTGTACGCATCTTGATGCCGGTTAGGGCAAAACGCCCCCCCGATCGAAGCGGATTGACCGAGAAGCTGCCTTCCCAACTCAGGATCTCGCCTTCTCCTGTGGTTGCAGTGAAGGCGTACGGGCTCTTGCTATCCTTACGGGTACTGAAATTGTTCAATGTGGCCTGTATCGGAAAAAACTCCGTTTTGAACGGCGTGTGCCGCGCAAGATCGCTAAACGCCAGGCGTCCCTGTTCGATCTGCAGCCGAAAGATTAAAACAGGCGTCAACTCGTTACTTTGATCCGGCGGGGGCTCCGCTGCGTCTGATGAGGCAAGGAGGTCTGAAAAATTCAGGCTACCGTCAGGTAAAACCTTCACCCGTCCATCGGGTTCAATCAAACGAACCTCATCGAAGGTGTATGCTCGCCGGAAAATCGAGGAAAGCTGGAAATTGACATACAGTTCTTCAAAGCCCACGAATCGCTCTCCATCGGGCTCACTCATTTCAAAGCCTCTCACCGTTACCGAAAGCACAAAGGGATTCACCTTGAGTTCATTCACGGTGGCGTTCCGGCCAAGCTGTTCAGCTATGCCCGATATCAGGTTAGACTTGAGAATCGATGGCGCAATCAGAAAGCCAAAGACTGCATATAGCAAGATCAAAATGGCGGTGATAATCGCACCCTTTTTCGTGCGCGACAATGTGGCACAGGATGAACCAATGCCCATCAAGAAATCTCCTGACTAAAAATTAACAACGAGCGTGACCGATAGAATGGTATCAGTCTCTTTTAACGTTGAAGGAACAGGTTCATTATCATACTTGACTACATAGCTCGCCTTTAGCGAGAGATAATCACTCAATGCAGATATGAGTCCTGTTTCTGAAAGCACATTATAATTGTCCCCATCTTCGAAATCATATAGGTATTCGACGGACTGGGAAAACTTATTCTTCTCTGTGAAAGCGTATTCGTAGCTGGCAAAGGCACGGCCCCCGAGGTAATCCTTTTTTGACAATTGATTAGCGCCTCTCAGAATGTGGTACCAGTTCCTCGTCGAAAATCTTTTTTAAAAGAATTCTTCAAATCTTGAATCTATCTTCGATCCCATTCTTATTTTGCCCGGAACTAACATCATTGAGGTTTTTCCCCGGTCCGAACAAACGGCCAATAAGACCGAACACCTTTCTAATGCCTTGCCAAAGCTTTGGCAGCAACCAAATCAACGCTAGAATAAAAATAATCAACAGGGCTATGAACACCCAGGGGTGTTGTAAGGCCGTCCAAATACCAGCGATTACGACAATGTCTTCAGTGATCGAAGCGATCCAGTTGGTGACCGGCTCGGGAGAGGTATTAATCAGGACCCTTGTGCCCGACTTGGTGGCGTGTGTCGCAGTTGCCATGCCGCCCCCGAGGATGGCGGCTGCCACAGAAACGGCCGGATTTACGTCACCTACCGCACCGGCAGCCAAAAGTGCGCCTGCAGGAATGCGGATAAAAGTGTGAAGAGTATCCCAACCTGTGTCCATCCCTGGTATCTTGTCAATAAAAAATTCCACAACATACATAATACCTGCTGCGGCGATAACCAGGGGAGTTGCAAGAATTTGTAGGTCAGGTGGCAGAACCATGTTTCCTGTTATCCCGAGTATTCCTAGCATCAAGATCGCTGCATAGAGGTTAATGCCACTCGCCCAGCCAACGCCCATGGTGAGTGCTATCACCTTTGCTATCTGGTCAAGCTGTTCCATTTATTCAGATTTCCTTAGTATATGTTCCGAAAAAAACTGTCCTGGGGCATACTACATTGAACGTTGGATTACTGAGGGGCTGGACCCTCGCAATCCGTGCCTACGTGTTGCGGTTCTTAACCAAACCAGAGCCAAGAAGGAGAATGATGTGAGGGGTGGGGGTGATTATGTTGAACCGTGTACGCCGAAAAGTCAGTTAAATTTCCACGCTATTGGCTCCCGAAGACTTGCTTGAGCACATCTGTAACTCTAGCCTCAGGGTCCTGTCGGATTCTCTTTTCTTCCTCGGCCACCATGAAGAACAGCCCCTCTAAGGCCCCATCTGTTACATATTCATCCAGGTCAAATGTAAGATTTCCCACAAACGGCATGCTGCGCACCTTTGCGTCCAGCTCTTGATATTTGCGGGTAACGCCCACCTCAGACATGGCATTGTGGGCGATGGGCTTGAAAATCTCGCTGAGCCGATCATAGGTCTTGTCTTTGAAGTACAGGGTCGCTTCGTTGTCCCGCCCTTCGAGGATCTTGCGTGCATCCGAGAAATTCATCTGTTTGATGCCGTCCCAGAAGATGTCTTTTGCCTCAGGAGCAGCTCTCTCCGCCGCTCGGTTCATGCTCATCTCGAAGGCGTCCAACTGGGTGCCAAATGCCCCGGCCCTAAGCAGCTTTTCCACCTTTTGGATTGCACCAGGAAGAGGAATTTTGATCTTAGGGTTCTCGTAGTACCCTCCCACCTGGGAGACTTTTTCCACAGCATTCCGGGTGCCGATCTGGAGAGCCTCCCTGAGCCCCTCGATGATCTTGCCCTCGGACAGGTCTCCGCCGACTCCTAGGGCTTTCTTGAAGCCCTTGAGAATATCGCCAAACTGGCCATGAGCCGGTGGGATTTGGAAGATGCCCAAGGCCATGATTAGCAACATGAGGAAAAGCCGCAGTCTTCTCATAGCATCCTTATTCCCATGGCAAACGCCCCAAAAGCGTACGAAACAAAATATGTATCAGTTTTTGTTGATCATGGGGTTGAGCGACATCGCGCTCACCCCCAATCACGACTGATAACATCTGCAAACTCTAATCAATGCCTATGGCACCGGTGTTAGCTCGACCCTCCGGTTCCGTGCCCGACCTTCCGACGTGTCATTGGAAGCTATCGGCCTAGAAGATCCGTAACCTGCCGCAGAAAGGCGTTTCGCCTGAACCCCCTTTTTCACCAGATATTCCATGACTGCTCTGGCCCGGTCCCCGGAAAGCTTCCTGTTGGATGCTTCTGAACCAATGTTATCTGTATGGCCCTGAATCTCTACCCTTAATGTGAGATTTCTTTTCAACACAGCCACGACGTCATCCAATGCTGGATATACCCGGGCTTTGATAGTCCACTTGCCTGTGTCGAACTGAATCTGTTCAAGGACCCAGCACCCCTTGTCATTGACCTTGGCACCCTCAGGTGTTCCAGGGCATTGATCTATGTAGTCATAGACACCGTCTCCGTCACTGTCAGGGGGACATCCCTTTCGGTCAACCCTAACGCCCCTTGGTGTATTCGGACACTGATCCAGGTAGTCGTACACGCCGTCACCATCCGTGTCTATCGGGCAACCGAAACGGTC
>DAOVOU010000241.1 GCA_030629475.1 Desulfobacterales bacterium
ATTTTGTTGGCCTGGATAAGGTCGTATTGGTCCAGGGCCTGTTTGATTTCCAGTTTTAGACTTTGGTCGTTCCATGGTTTTAGGAAGAATTTATACACATGTCCTTTGTTGATTGACTCGGTAATGGCGTCCACGTCCGTGTATCCCGTAAGGACGACACGAATCGCATCAGGATACCGATCTTTTACGACAGATAAAAACTCAGTGCCGCTCATCTGTGGCATCCTCTGGTCGGAGATCACCAGGTGAACCTCGTTTTCCTCAAAGAGCTTGAGGCCTTCAGCGCCGCTTGTAGCCGTGAGTAGCCGGTAGCCCTCCTTTCGAAGCAGTCGCTTTAAAGAATGTAAGATATTCTCCTCATCATCCACGCATAAGACCGTGTGCAGGTGTTCGTTCATCGTCCTCACTCCGTTTGTGGTTGGTTGAGTAGTTGAATAGTTGATCGGACATCCCTTTCCTCCTTTCAACCACTCAACCACTCAACTACTCAACCAATTACCATCAACTTTCTTCAAGAAAAAATGCGCATGCCGACTCAATTTCGGTTACCACGTCAGGAAACCAGTCTGGCACAGACTTCAGTTCGACCGCCATCGTCTTTGCGGCTTCAGGGTAAATGCCAGAAAAGTCAGGTTCGCTTTCCGAATCACTCTTATAGTTATTCACGATGATGTCGGCAACATGGACAACCATTAACAAATTGAAATGAGTAGCACTCTTCCTGACCGCATGATGGTAAGAAATCGCTTCGAATAAGCTGGCCGGAAGCTGCCATTTTTTTGCCAGATGCCCCCCGATTTGTGTGTGGTTGACCGGCAACAGCTTCTTTTCGGCCTCATAAAAGGATAGACCTTGCTCCCGGGTTGCTACCCATACCTGGCCAAAAAGCTCCTTGAAATACTGAGCCAGAACCACTTTGCCCACATCATGCAGAATCCCGGCAACAAAAGCTTCATCAGGAGTAACGAGGCGTGTTCTATCGGCCAGGTACCTGCTGGTCACGGCCACGGCAACCGAATGTTTCCAGAAGGCTGTAATGTCAAACTCCCTGGCCGAAGCTTTGCCTGAAAAAGCATCTATGATTGAAACCGAAACCACGGCATTGCGCACGGTATTGAAACCTAATATGGTCACGGCATGATGGATCGTGTTGATCCTGGATCGAAAGCCGTAAAAAGCCGAGTTCACCAGCCTTAAAATCTTGGACACAATGGCCTGGTCCTTTTCTATTGTTTTGCTCAAGTCTTTGATGGAGGTATCATAATCCTGAAGCATCTTGTTCACCTTGAGCACCACAGTCGGTAGCGTCGGAATGTCAGGTATGCTGTCGAGTTTCCTTAGAAATGTTCGTGAATCCATAATTTATCCTTTTGAAACCATGTTGTGGGGAGCAGAGCCCCCACGCTACAGATGGACATCCGATAATGCGTAGCGTGCCCCCTCCGCGGGGCACCATGTTCTTTAGCTCCGCTTCGCTACGCAATTGGTCGAGTCGTCGAGTGGTTGATTAGTTGAGTAGTTCAAGAACCTTACAACTCGACGACTCGACTATTTAACCCCTGGCCCAGACCTGGATTATGGGCTTGATATACTGTAAATCGTCATAAGCGCCAAGGCAGGCACTCGACTAAAGTCATAGGAATTTTAATAAGTTTTAGAAATTCCGAGACGCTCAATTATCCTATCCACAACTTTAGACACTTTAGGCACTTTAGTTCACTTTAGGCACTCTTCTTCTATACTGTTACATAAATTTGCTTAGCTATAGCATCCAGTTCCCCGAGCCTCAAAACCGTTGAAATTGCAGATTTATTCAGGCAAGTACCTTTGGCAAGCAGAAAATTGCCGTTCCTGTGACGTAGATTCTTCACCAGAACCATGCCTTCTTTTAACTCTTCCAAAGGGATCAAAACAGTCTGTTTCTGCTGCTTTTTCCTCTCTATTTCCATTATCCCTAACTTTTTTACCAACTTCATTACGACGTCAGGATCATACTTCTGGGTGGCGCCAAGCAGAATGACTTTTTTGGCAACTTCTTGAATTAGCATTTTGCGGTCGGCAACCATAATATTCTTTCTCGCCGCGCCAAGACATTTCCGTGCCCTTGCAATAATTTGATCAACATCCTTAGGCCATGTGTAAACTATCTTGGAGTAATCTCCCGCAACACTGATAATCCGTGCCCCCAGGGGGATTTCCTCTCCTTTCAAACCATTTGGAAATCCACTGCCGTCATAATGTTCATGGTGAGAGAGGATAATGTTCCCTACCTCGCCAAGGCTCTCCACAGACTGTAAACAAATCTGGCCTATAGCCGGATGCTGGCTGAACAGCGCAAACTCTTTCTCGGTCATATCCTTCTCATCTTTTTCCAATACCCTTTCTGTCATTCCAATCAGACCAATATCGTGTGTCATCCCGGCTATTTCAATTTGATCAAGTTCTTTCCTGTCAAGCCCGTATTCATCAGCCACCTCTCTTGCAAGGCGCGCAACCTCCATCATATATTTACCCAACACAGGATTTAGCGTTTCAACTAACGAAGACAATAACCGAATAGCACTTACGAAACTGTTTTCCAGGTTTTTGTTAATATCTGCCAGCTCCTTATTCTTTTGCTCGATTTCCAGGGTTCGTTCGTCTACCTTTTTCTCCAGGTTTTTGTTAAGATCCCTCAGTTTTTGGTTCTGCCTTTTTGTCAGGGCAAGCAACCGGCGGTTTTCCACGGCCAATTCATACTGCTCAAGGGACTGATGAATCTGCAACAGTATATCGTCATCATTCCAGGGCTTGGTAAGGTACCGATGAATCTCTCCCTTATTGACGGCATCAACGATTGCATCCATGTCGGAATAACCAGTCAAAAGTATTCGTATGGCATGAGGAAAGATCTCCTTTGCCTTCTCCAAAAACTGGGCGCCGGTCATCCCGGGCATCCGCTGATCAGAAACGATCAGGGAAAAGGCTTTTCCGGTCTCCTTGAGCCTCTTGAGCCCTTCCTGTCCGTTCAATGCCGTATAGATCTCATATCCCTCCTTGCGAAAAATCCGCTGAAGCGATTTTGCAATAGACTCCTCGTCGTCAACGAGCAGGAGGGTGTGTTTGTATTTTAGCGACATATCAGACTCCAGGTGTTGGTTATTGGTCATTTGTCACTGGTCATTAGTCATTAGTCATTGGCCATTTGTTTTCGATCTCTACCTATGGAGCGTATGTAGGCGTTTAAACGTGGAGCCAACTCGTCAAGTAACTCCCGCAGTTCTCTAACTTCCGCTTCCTTTAACAAGTTTCTCTTATATGCCCTCCGAAGCCAGTGACGCGTTTCATACAACGAGCCCCTCGAAATTCTGACAAACTGTCTATTCTCGGCAAAATGAAATCTTCCGAACCCCTCCGCAATGTTGGCACCGATGCTGTCGGCTGATTTTACTAACTGATATCCCAAAGAATTCTGGGCGAAATTAGGCCAGCTTGATACAATATCCCAAATCCGGTCTCCAAGATTTTCTGCTAATCGATACACATCAAGATCCTCGAATGATTCAACCTTCTTCTTCATGATCATACCTCACGAATGACAAATGACGAATGACAAATGACTAACCCGTTGGTATCCGTATCGTAAACGTAGTTCCCTTCCCCAGCGTACTTTCCACGTCGATAACTCCCTTGTGTTTCTTGATGATGTTATAGGCCACATTCAATCCCAACCCCGTTCCCTTGCCCACCTCCTTGGTGGTAAAAAACGGGTCAAATATCTTTGAGAGGTTTCCTTCCGGTATGCCTGATCCTGTGTCACTTATCTTGATCTCCACTTTCCCATCCAGCGCTCTTGTCGTAATGTTTATCTCGCCTTGCTTTTCTATGGCCTGCGCCCCATTCACCAATAGATTCACAAAGACCTGGTTCAGTTGCTGGGGATAGCACTGCACTTCAGGAAGGTCCCCGTAATCTTTTGTCACGGTGGCCTTATATTTGAGTTCATTCCAGACAACGTTCAGGGTAGAATCAAGGTTCCGATTAATATCCGCATATTTGAGCTTTTGTTCGCCCGGATGGGCAAAATCCTTGAGGTCGAGGACAATCTTTTTGATTCGTTCAGTTCCCTCTTGGGATTCTTTAACGAGGTCTGAAATATCATTTAGGACAAAATCTATATCAACTTCAGCTTCAAGGTCGGCAATACGCTTCAGTTGTTCTGAGATGGGCACGGGATATTCTGCTGTTGCCATGGTCTCTTTGAGATCTGCGGATAGGCTTCTGTACTCTTTTATGAGCGTGCTGATATCGTTTTGATAATCCGACAGTGTCTTCAGGTTGCTGCTTACAAAGCCGGTAGGGTTGTTGATCTCGTGCGCTACGCCTGCAGCAAGCTGCCCTATTGAGGCCATCTTTTC
>DAOVOU010000103.1 GCA_030629475.1 Desulfobacterales bacterium
CGATAGGTTCACATGGATGTATGGTGCCTCGCATCCCGGTCTGGGCCAGGGTCTGTGCCAGGGGTTGTCAACCCTGAACCCTTGTAAAGTAGACTATAGCCTTTGAACCTTGAACCCCTGGCCCAGACCGGGACTACCGGCTTGGTAGCTTAGACTAAGCTGAAGCGCCAGGGCGGGCCTGAACCTGGAACCGATCACTTTAGGTTTTAAGATGTGAGCGGAATCACCGAAGTGAAGGCACAGATGCTTCCCTGAAAACACGACCTTTGGAGTTTCAACTAAGGATGCGGTTGACCTGGTCCTGCATGCGGGAAAGGGCGTCCTCGGTGAAGGGCTTTACATTTTTGAGAGCCGGCTCCATGGGATTGGCCGGGTTGAAATTCTGAAGGGTAAGGGATGGAGCAGATGCCGCGGGTCGGACAGCCCCGAGGTCTTTAAGCTGCTCCGCCAAAAGACAAACATCCGATTCTGCAAGAAGGGTGGGAGTCACCGTGCATCGAAACACGGAGGGAACACTGGCTGCCATGAACACCTCGATCGATTTCTTAATGATACTCGTTGGCACGAACACCCCTGCACAGCGGGCATATGTGGCGTCATCCAGTGGGGCCTTTACGTCCATGGCCACACAGTCCACCAATTTTTCTGCGATCAGATAATGGAGTGTTTCAGGCTGGGTGCCATTGGTATCAAGCTTAGTCTTGAAACCAGCCTCATGGATCGTTTTGAGCAGGTCTGGCAGACCCCGGTGTATGGTAGGCTCTCCGCCCGTGATACATATGCCGTCAATCCAGTCCCTGAGCGGCCGGAGCCGATCCAGTATTGCATCGAGGGATAGGGTTTCCAGGGTATCTGGTTTTAAGACGAGCTGATGGTTATGGCAGTAAGGGCACCTGAGGTTGCAATAGGGCAAAAAGATGACCGCACAGACCTGTCCTGGCCAATCCAGGAAAGAGGTTTCGATAAAGCCTTTTATAGGTGGATGCATGATGCCGGATGCCGGATGCCGGATGTTTGATCAGGGAGTCCTGTGGTGCTGTTCCACGGAAGCGATGAATTTTGAAATCTTGGCACCCAACTGATCATAGCGCGACATCAATCTTTCAAACAAGTCTTTGTCGGTTAGGGATTGCGTATCATAAAGCATTTCAAGATGCTCTTTTGTTTCATCACATGACGCCTGAGAATAGACAAGAAACTTTACAAAATCTGCTTTGTATCGCCTTCTACCAAAGCCCTCGACAATCAAGTTGCTAATAGACTTCGATGAGCGCCTCAACTGACTGCCCTCTTCGTACATTTCAAATTTTGGCAGCCTGAGGGAGGCTTTGTGGCATTCAACGGCCAACCCATGGGCCAATCGATATATTTCCAAATCCTTGTACGTACCTTTACGCATATTCGCTTGCTATCCATCTGGCATCCGGCATCCGGCGTCCGCCATCAAGAGTTCAAGATAGCTTTTGATTCCGCCTGTGTCGGAAATGGTCGATGAATCGTTCAACACCAAGATCGGAAGGGTCTTTTCAGCGGTTTCCACCAACTCATGCCAGGCCAGATGGGCCAAGGCCTCGGAGTTATCGGGCCCCAGTTCTTCTACTTCAACCCCAATAGTCTTCAAGTCGAATTCCCTCTTGATTTCCTGACAGGCACTGCAAAGACTTTTTGTAAATAGCGTCATTGTTACCTCCGTTCATGATGCCTGATACCTGATACCGGATGCCAGATGTAAGACAACCCAGCTATGGTAAAGCCAAATCCGGCATCGGGCATCCGGCATCGAGTGCTGGCTCCAATAACTAATGACCAAATTGTCCGTTATTTCGATAGCGATCCTTAAGCTCTCCCAATTTTCCCTTGTTCCAACTTGAAATCGTGGTGAAATAGCCCGTAATGCGGGTAATTCCATCCACGTCCGTGCTGCCGCACCAGGGGCAGGCCTCTTGGAGCCCTCGGCTCAATTTGCCGCACGCCTTGCAAGAGGTGAATTCGGGCGAAAAGGCGATCTGATCGTTCTTGCTCTGTTTAAATGCCTTGATCACAAAATTCGCCAAGGACTCTGCTGGCGGTTTGGACTCGCCGAGCCACACATGGGTTAAGGCTCCTGCCTCGATAAGGGGATGGAAGCGCCCTTCAAACTGCACCCGCTCAATAGGGTTCATAGGTGCACCAACATCGAAAAGGGTTGAATTTGTGTAATAGACTTCGCCTGTGGTTTGATTTCCCTTGACCACCGTGGATGATTCCTCGGGAAAATACTTCAGGTCAAGCTTTGCAAAACGGTAGGCCGTGCTTTCTGCCGGGGTTTGTTCCAGCACAAAGCGCATGTCATATTTGCGGCTGTACTGGTCGGCCAGGAGCTTCATGTGGGCAATGACCTTCAGGCCGAACTTCATCGCGTCAACAGACGCATGCATCTCTTCACCTGTGTGATACTGAATGAGTTCATTCATTCCGACCATGCCGATCAGATAGGTGCACCGATGCATTCTTAGATATGGGCTACCATCCAGGCACATATTAAGCAGGCTCAACGGCCCGGAGGATTCATGGGAAAGAAGGCGTATGATAAAGTCTCGCTTCTGCCGATGGGCCTTTACGGCTATTTCTACCAGTTCGCCGATCCTGGCAAAGAGCCTGGTATCGTCTCCTCCTGCCTCATAGGCAAGTCTGGGGAAATTTAAGGTCACATTCTGAAGCGCCGAATAGCGCATCTTCCAGGGTTTTTTGGCATCCTCGAGATCCGAGCGCTCCAACTTGAAGCTCAGGCGGCAACACTCAGATATCTTTGCCGTGTCTCCCCGGTCAAAGACAAAGTAGGTATTTCCCTTGTCAGAAGCCACATCACAGATGTGGTTCAAAAAGGCCTCGTGGCCTGGGGTCTTAAAGAACTTCTCGGTGATATGGACCAGGGGCTTTGGGAAGAAAAATGGCCTGCCCGCACCGTCTCCTTCTTTGAAGACGTCAAAGAGCTTCCACACAAAGCGCTGGGCTTCCTTTTCATACTCGGCGTAGGACTTCCCTGTGTAAGACCCGCCCGGTCCGATCGCCGGCACATCCTCAAAATGTTTAGGGACTTCCCAGTACAGGTTGATATCTGTAAAGATCGCCTGGCCCCCGCGCGCCACCGCCTGCTGTGAGAATTCAAAGATCATCATCTGAGCCAACTGCTCCACGGCGCTATCATCCAGGTCAACCAGATATGGTGCAAAAAAGAGATTCACCGCATCCCAGCCTATGGCGCCGGCAAAGTTGCTCTGCAAGGCTGCGGCAAACTTGACCATGTGGGCAAGCAGGACCTCGGGATGTTTGGCCGGTTTTGCCATGGCTAAGGAATTGGGCAGATTAAGACCGAATTTTTTTAGATATTCGAGGGATTGCCCTGAACAGTAAGGCCGGTCAATGAAGCCCAGGTCATGCAGGTGAATGGCCCCGTGCATGTGGGCATCTCCCACCTCCGGTGAGAATACGTTTAGAAGGCCGTATTCCTTCTTGATGCTCTCCGCTAAAGTGAGGTTGGTCGCCTCAGGGCCGTGGGGAACATTGGCGTTCTCCTTGTTTGGATGCACGATCATCTGTTCCACGTCATAGAGGGGCACCCCAAGACGCGTGTGCATCTTGCGGGCATGCTCCAAGCCCCGTTCAATGAGCTTGGCGTCTACCAGCTCCCTGATCAGCGGCGAGGTGACCATGGAAATGCTGGAGGCCAGGATAATCTTCTCCACTTCCAGGCTGATTACTTCTGCCGTATCCCGGTCAACAAGGGCCTCTCGCACCATGGCATCAACAATCTTTTGTCGGTCCCAGCCGTCAAAGGCCTCATCAGACGTGCGGACAAAAAGGGCTATGTCCGTGGTTTCGTGTGCCCCGTCTTCGGTCCCTGCTGGACTGGGGGACGTTTGGTGATCAACATGAGCAAATTCCAAAAGATTACCCATCTCATTTGTCTCCCAAAGGTTTGGTTATTGGTTATTGGTCATTGGTCACTGGTCATCGATCGTTTTCCTGGAGACTCACCAATGAGCATTGACGGCCTCCAACCTGCATATTGTAGACGAAAGCACCATAAAACACAAGATATTGTGCCTGTCAAGAAAAAAATGAGGTCGTTGCACAGTCGGGCAGGAGTAAGTGGTCCATAGTCCTTGGTTAAGTTATTGAACATAAAAGAGTTTAGACGATTCAGACAAGGGGGCTGTCATTACAAATGGGCTTGCAGTAGATGGGCAGTGACAAATGGCCAGTGACCGGTGAGGCGTCAAAGGAGCAACAAATGGTAAGACCATACGCCCCTACAAGAAGAGGCGCTTGAGTCGAGATTTAAATGGAGGGGTTATAACCCCTTTTTCGGTGATAATGGCAGACACATATCGGTGGGGGGTCACGTCAAAGGCGGGGTTTCCTGCAACCACCCCCTGAGGGGCAATGCGCCTCCCCTGAAAGTGGGTGACTTCTGTTTGGTCTCGCTGCTCAATGGGGATCTCTTGTCCCTCTTTGACGGACAGGTCAATCGTCGAGACCGGCGCTGCTACATAGAAGGGGACCCTGTGGGTCCTGGCCAGGACCGCGACCATGTAAGTGCCGATCTTGTTCGCCACATCGCCATTGGCTGCGATGCGGTCGGCCCCCACAATGACCGCGTCGACTTTCCCGTGCTGCATAAAGTATCCGGCTGAATTGTCGGTGATCACGGTTACTGGGATACCGGACTTCTTCAGTTCCCAGGCCGTGAGCCGGGCACCTTGCAGGAACGGTCGGGTCTCGTCGGCAAAGACTTCAATCCGCTTTCCTGCTTCCACGGCCGCACGGACAACGCCCAGTGCCGTGCCGTAACCGCCTGTAGCCAAAGCGCCCGCATTACAGTGGGTCAAGACACGGCTTCCGTCCTTGAGCAACCGCTGGCCGTGGCGTCCCATAGTCCGGTTGATGGCTATATCTTCTTCCAGGATTTTCCGGGCTTCTTCGACAAGGCGAGATTTTACCTCTTTCACGCCCCTATGGCTGGTCTGATCTGCCACCTGTTTCATCCGTTCAACGGCCCATGCAAGGTTTACAGCCGTTGGGCGTGCTGTAACCATGTCACGGCATATGGCATCCAGCTTTGCTCTAAACTGATCTAAGTTGCTGGTACGGATTTTCAGGGCCCCCACGGCCACGCCCATGGCCGCTGCCACGCCTATGGCCGGGGCACCACGAATGACAAGCCCTTTGATGGCACGGATGACCGAGCGATAGTCCTTGCAGACGACGTACCTTTCCCGCATAGGCAGTTTTCGCTGATCGATCATGACCACCTGGTTGTCTTTCCAAACGATCGTTTCCACCATATCTCTCGCTCGCTCCCTTCGGTCGCTTGAGCACACAGAGATCGCAGAGATGATTTTTGAGTTTGGCCTGGTTTTTTGAGAGGGAAAAATCAGCCCAAACTATCAGCCCCTGCCGGGGCATGCAACATGGTGCCGATATGCGAGGTGCAAAAGACAATCGCAGGACCTACGCGTAGCGTTGCAGCTTGAGCTGAATTGCCCTCTCAGCAATTCAGCTCAAAAACTCTGTGCCTCTGCGGGCTCTGTGAGAGATAAAAAGTGGTCGTTGACTATCCTTGTAACATTCCTTTCAGGATCTCATTCACCGTCTTGGGATTCGCATTGCCGCCGGTCGCCTTCATCACCTGGCCCACAAAGAATCCAAACACCTTGGTCTTGCCCCCCCTGTAAGCTGAAACCTCCTTCGGATGCTCAGTTAGCACCCGTTTGACTACTTCGGTAATAGCCTTGGCATCAGTAATCTGCACCAGGCCTTTTTCTCGGATGATCGTTTCCGGCGCCTTGCCGCTGGATGCCACTTCATCAAACACGGTCTTGGCGATCTTGCCACTGATGACCCCGGAATCGATTAACCGCAGCAGTTCGGCGAGGCGTTCAGGAGAGACAGGAGACTCCTCAATGGTTCTGTTTTCTGCCTTCAATATGGCCAAAAGGCTTCCCATGATCCAGTTGCTTACGGTCTTTGGTTCTGGAAAAAGCTTTGCGCAGGCTTCGAAGTAATCTGCCAGGGCGCGAGAACTTGTCAGGACCCCAGCATCATAGGATGGCAGACCATAGTCTTGAATAAAGCGGGCCTTCTTGGCATCTGGGAGTTCAGGAAGGGTGCTGCGGATTTCCTCAACCCAGCCTTCGTCAATCACAAGGGGAAGCAGGTCCGGGTCCGGGAAATAACGGTAGTCGTGGGCCTCCTCCTTGCCACGCATAGAAACACTGACTCCCTTGGCCGGGTCCCAGAGCCGGGTCTCCTGCACCACCTTACCTCCGTCCTCAATTACTGCTTCTTGCCTGCGGATCTCGTAAGCTAATGCATTTTCTACATGTTTAAAGGAGTTTATATTCTTGAGTTCGGTGCGGGTTCCGAAGGTATTCGTACCCGCGGGGCGCACAGAGACATTCGCGTCACATCTAAAACTTCCCTCTTCCATATTTCCATCACATATTTCCAAATACCGTAGAATGGCCCGGAGCTGTCGGAGATAGGCCCCGGCCTCTTCCGGGGTCCGCATGTCTGGTTCGCTAACAATCTCGATCAGAGGAACCCCTGTGCGGTTAAAATCGACCACACTTACCGGTCGATACGGATAATGAATGAGCTTTCCGGCATCCTCTTCCATATGGATCCGGGTGATGCCGATGCGGCTTCTCTTTCCGTTGACCTCGATGAAAACGTGTCCGTGTTCTGCAATGGGGAGTTCATACTGGGATATCTGGTACCCCTTGGGAAGATCAGGGTAAAAATAATTCTTCCGGGCAAACCGGCTTTCGCGGGCAATGGTGCAATTTGTAGCCAGGGCCATTCGAATGGTATAGTCCACCACCTTGCGGTTCAGGACCGGAAGCACCCCGGGCATCCCAAGGCAGACCGGGCAGGTGTGGGTGTTGGGCGGTGCGCCAAACTCGGTGGAGCAACCGCAAAAGATCTTGGTCTTGGTTAATAGCTGGGCATGGACCTCAAGGCCGATAATGGCTTCGTAAGTCATGTTGCAAGCTCCTCATTGATCAGGTCAAAATCATCTACGTAGCAAAATCGTGAACACGAGACAGGGCAAGTGCCTAAAGTGCCTAAAATGCCTAAAGTGAGCTAAAGTTGAGGACTTGAAGAAACCCTTTTTTGAAATTCGTTTTGTTCTTTTGACCCTGGCCCAGCCAATTACCAGGGCGGGCTTTAGGCATTTTAGCTCACTTTAGGCATTTTGTTATTGACCAATGACCAATAACGATAGTCTTACAGAAAAAGATTTTGGGGTTGCCGTTTTCGTTATACGTTATTCGGTTGCGCTGCTCGTTTGCGGCTTGCGCCTTGAGAACAGTAC
>DAOVOU010000086.1 GCA_030629475.1 Desulfobacterales bacterium
CCCCTCCTTCTCAAATATGGTGATTACCGTTTTGGTTTTTCCGACTATATTGAGTTCATGGAGCATACCTGGTATCCATTCCAGATTGTCTATTCATATAAAGGAGAAATAATAGAGGAATATACTGTAATGGACATTCAAGCAAACCTACCTATTGATGTATCTCTTTTTGATATACCCCAAAGTAGGGCACAATTTGGTAAGAGTGGGCTTAAACCAGACAAGCAGTAACTAAAATCCGAAATCCCTGCCCGCCAGGTGAGATTTCGGTTGAGTCAAACGGTTGGGGTTGCGCAACTCGTTTCGGGATTCGTAGAGCGTTTATGGATAAAGTCAAAAAGCCAATAAAGAGTTTTCACGATTTGGATGTTTATCAAAGCACCTATAAAGCAATGCTTGAGGTGTTCAAACATATTTTGCCAAAGCTGCCAAAGGAAGAGGAATATGATCTTAAAAATCAACTCCGCCGTTCAGCCAAAGCGATTCCAAGATTAATAGCTGAAGGGCATTCTAAAAGGCACCAGAAGAAGGGGTTTCAAAAGTACCTTGACGATGCAATGGCAGAATCAAATGAGACCATAGTCTCTCTGAGCCAAGTCCGAGACCTTTACTCTCGCTACGTTGATACTAATGTGTGCAGTGAACTAATCGACACTTATGATAAAGCTAGCCGCCAATTGTATAACCTATCGCTTGCCTGGACCAAATTCAGTCAGCGCAAGGTGCAGCGCAACCAAGTGACGGCAGACGAAACGAGCTGCGCAACCGTAACCCCTTGACGAATACCTGTCCGCCAGCAAAAGGAAATTCCTATACTATCAAGGAGATGCATTCATTTTCCTTAAGAACCACACTTTTACGGCCAGATTCAGCTATGCGGCGAGAAAATTCGTGCGGATCTGCCCGCAGTAGACTCCTGAAAAGCCAGAACGGACAGTTATAATGGCACGGGATGATGAGCCCGGCATCAAAAATCTCCGTTAACAGACCAAATCGAAAACCTGGAAGCACGTCGTATGGAATATCTGGCAGAATTGGCGCGTTTGCGCAAGGTTTCTCTTACTGACCTGATGGAAACCTTGCATATTCGACCTCCAGCTTATGCCTGAAAGACGCATTACCGCCCAACAGAGACGCGCCGTGGTGGAACGCGCTCAAGGCTGTTGTGAATATTGCCGCAGTCAGCAGCGTTTTGCTATGCAAGCCTTTTCTGTTGAACACATCGTGCCACGGTAGAAATAATACGCCTGAATAGAAAAGGTCTGATCAACTTGCGCCGGATACTCTATGAGATGGGAGAGCATCCACGAGTAGAGACCGGCCAGTATTCCTAACGGCCCTCTTGGACATTGCACATTGGAATGTACGCGAGCATTGGATGGACACATGGCAACCATACTGAGAACTTGGCTCCGCTACGCTCCGCAATTGGCCCGCCCTGCCCGCCCTGGCGTGACAGCCTTGGGCAGATGTGTCCTTGGTGTCATCCCGGCCCGCCCTGGCGCGACGTGCATAAATTAACTGCCAGGCCCCATAATCCCGGTCTGGGCCAGGGTCTGGGCCAGGAGCGCGACAGCCCGCCCTGGCGCGACACCAGAATAATAATCGGTGCCATATAAAAACCCGGTCTGGGCCAGGGGTTTACCCCGCCCTCTTGGATGACTCCATTCGAGCGACATAAACTGGTTGCCGCCAAAAGGCGTGTGCTTTTCCGCCTTAAGGGATAGAAATTCCGAAACGTTCATTCGGCAACCTGCCTGAGTCCCGGCAGAAGTCCTGGGATTTCGTTGAAGATGCGATCCACCGTGGCTTGATCCAGATGTTGTGCAGACTCCCTTTCTAATTGGCTCATATAATCCAGGGCGTTCTCTATTACGTCATCTTCCAATTCCTTGGCCTCGAACCTGTAAGGGCTTGAAATCTCACCAGCATGCATGGCTTTTCGGGCATGGCGTGCAAAGAGTCGGTGAGAGGATGCCATGACCTTTTTCACTATTTGGACCATATCTGCCGCTGTTGAAGGGTCAACTTTAGGCTCTCTGAGACAGTGTTTGATCTTGCCGATCTGCTCGTTGTCGAGCACAGCCTGGACAGGACAGAAGCTGTTGGTCCGGTCCAAAAGACCGAATGCATAATGGATGTACTGCGCACCGCTCATGGCCATATAGAGATGGGTGAAGAGTTTCTCAAAGGTTGCCTGCATGCCCGGGACCTTGGCATCTCCCACCCCTGCTGTGGAATAGCACGGGATTTTATAAAACCGGGCCAGTTGAACGCAGTCGATGTTATACTGGTTGAACTCCGGACACCCGTACAGATCGTGAAGGTCATCCAACCTGGCCCGTACGGGAACGCTCCCGTAGAGCACCGGCGCTCCGGCTTTGATCAACTCGGTAAGAGTGATCCCCGCCAGGATCTCGGCATTGATCTGCGCCACTATCCCTGCTTCTTCAATGGGAGCTGAGGATCCGCCCTGGGGGGATGAGGAAATGACCAGAGGAAGGCCGCTCTCCACGATGGCAAACACCTTCTCTGCGGTTTCGTCCACAATCTGCAGTGGGCTTTTGAATACGCAGGCGATAAAGGAGATGATGGGATTTTCCCTGAGTGCTTTAGCACCTCCAGCGATGATCTCAGCCATGTGTACGACGTCTTTTAGTCTTTCCAGCTCGGTTAGCCCTGCCTGGACGTGCTTGGTAATGTTATTTAGACTTGCGAAGAACTTATTCACATCGTGGTTATCTGAGGTCACGTCCGGGTCTTGAATGTTCAAAGGCCGGATGAAAAAATCCAGGTGCTCCAATCGTTCGCATAGCCTGGCAGCGCGGCACAGCAGGGCCGAATCGCCCCGAAGTTCCCTGAACCGGGGGACCCTGATTTTCACCTGTGAGTCGTTGGTACTCACGAACTCTTCCATCTGAACATCGATCCACACATTGGCCTCGGAGCCGGACCCAAAGTAAACACGGGGCGCTTCGGCATCCAGGAGCAAGCGGTTTTCCGGTCTGCGTGCCCCCAGGACGAAGCGCGAGGGGGCTTTAGAGACTGCTTCCCTGACCAGTCCGCGTGGAAGGGTCACACGCCAGCAGGCTGAACTTGCCTCTTGTTCTTCCCAAACCTTGGCCCCATGACCCTTGAATAGCTTCGCAGCCCTTTCGTTGTGACACCATATGCCCGGGTCCTCTAAGATCTTCACAGAGGCCTCGTCGAGCCACTTTACCTGCTCCAAGTTCAGCCGTTCGTATGGTTTGACAATGATGCCTTCCCTGTATGGTTCTGTCACAGAATCCTCACCTCTAATTGTCGATTATCAATCTCGAAACGCCCTGGTGTAGCGTCGGCAATGCCGATCTTTGCCCACCAAGACCTCAGCGGTCTTTACCACGCCCATCAACGCCTCATCCAACGGGTCCATAATAGCCGCATCCAGGCCGGCGTAAATAGCCATGTGCAAGAAAGCTGCATTAAGCCTGGTTCGGCCAGGCATCCCGTATGACACATTGGAAAGGCCCATGACGGTCTTGGCCGCAGGGAATCGCCTTTTGATCTGTGCAATAGTGTTGAGCGTCACCAATCCCTGTTTGACGTCCGTGCTAATGGGTATGACCAGGGGATCGAAGTATAATGTCTCGAGAGACACCCCGTGCTTTTCACAAGCGGCAGAGATGTTTTCACAGGCACGGAGACGATCCTCAACGGTTTTGGGGATGCCGACCTCGTCCATCGCCAAGCCGACTAAAGGCGTGTTGTACTGGCAGGCCAAGGGTACCACCTGTTCCAGATTGTTTTTCTCCGCCTTGGTCGAATTAATGAGGCTCGGCCTTCCGTTTCGCGCCTTGAGTCCTGCCTCCAGCACTGCGGGATCCGCGCTGTCAATGCAAACAGGGGTGTCCACCTCCTCTTGGATCGTCTCAATGGCCCATTGCATGGAAACAATTTCGTCCTCACGGGATCCCACTCCGGTACCCACGTTCACGTCGATGAAGCTGGCCCCCGCAGCAGCCTGGGTTTTTGCCAGTTCTAAGAGCCTGGCCCTATCCCGTTCCTGTACAATCGGTTTAATGCCAGCCAGACTGGCATTGATTTTTTCTCCAATGATGATCACCGATGGTTCCCTGAACTTGACGCCCTTAGGGCGAATTAACAAAATCTCTGACACGGATTTCACTGATTACACTGCCCTCTATTTCACAAATGCGGCAGCATTTATGAAATGGAAGCATTGTTTGAACAATGAACCATTGTTCAAACAATATAAACCTAATCCGTGGCATCCGTGTAATCTGTGTCCAAAAAGGAAATTCCTATACTATCAAGTTTAATCCATAACCAAGGACCGCAATCCCGGAATCTCTGTCCTTATCCGTTGTCTGATGTCTGAAGGAATCGCCGGTTGCCTCGGCTTATTCAGAATTTCCCTGGCTCTTTCCGAAGCCCTAACCCTGGCGTCCTTTGCCCCGGCGGCCTCCCATTTAGCCCTGTCCTCCCGGTCGCTTAACTGCGGAAGGTATTGCTCAGAGCGCATATGACGGCGCGTGTGGCGTGCAGAGACAAAATGTCCTCCCGGCCCTGTCTTCTTGATCAAATCGAAGGCCAGCGTCTCGTCATTGACCTGGATGCCTTCCACGGCCCGCATGACCATGCCGATGATTTCGTTGTCGATGACCAGTTTGTCGTATGAAGCAGTCATACAGAACTCGAGAAATCCGGCCGCGTCATGGATAAAGTTTCCTCCCGCCAATGCAACCATCAGGGTGGTGATGGCTGATTCATACCCTGACTGTGCATCGTTCACCTTGGAATCGGACATGCCCGCTGTGGCATAATAGGGGAGCAGGTAAAACTGGGCCATTTGGGCAGCAGCGGCATTCATCAGTCCCATCTCCACAGCTCCCGAAAGGTACTTCATGTCACGAAGGTCAGTGATGGAAGAGATGCAGCCGTATAGGGTGGGTGTACCCGGTCTGGTAAGCTGGGCCAGCATGACGCCGGCCAGGGTGTCTACGTTCTGCACCACGAGGTTCCCGGCCAAAGTGATCGGCGCCGTAGCACCACAAAGGGGTTCGACTGGGACGACCACCGGGATGCGGTTGAGAGCTGCCTCCATGGTGAGTTGGGCATAGCTTTCATCCAGTTTGAAGGGACTGATGGGGCAAGTCACCATGGAGATGAAAGGCCGTTCCCTGAGCTTCCGGGGAGAGCCTGCGATGATTTCCGCCATCTTGATAACGTTTCGAACCCCTTCTATTGTGTAGACGCCCCCCATCACATGCTTTCGAGTACCGTTCAGTCCGGCACCAAAGCGATTTACATCCACCTCTTCCACAGGGAGGTCATTGGGGTACACGTTGAGCATGTAAAAATGGATGTTATCCAGAGCTTCCGCAAGGCGGGCCATGTTCACGACATCATCAAGTTTCGCCCTCCGAGAATCCTGAGCTCCGGGTTCCTGTACATTCAAGGCAGTGCCCCCCGTGCCCAGATAGACCTTGTTTCCCCCAATCTCACAATCCAATTCACCGTTTTCTGCCCGGCCACAAAGCTGAATAATAGGAGGTGCCTTATGGACTAATTCCTCCACCAGGTCTCCAGAAACCTTGACTACCCCGCTCGCCTCGTCCACCTCGGCACCAGCACCGCGGAAAAGCTCCCTCGCCGCAACGAAGTTCACCTGCACTCCCACCTCGGCAAAGACCCGTAGGCTGGTTTCGTGTATTTTTTTTATGTCTCGATCGCTTAAGGGCTTGTATTGGCCCCCGGGCAGACCTTTTCTTACCTTCATCATCCCATCCCTTCCTGGCTCGGCTCTAAATAGCTTCTGTGGCCTTGCTACTTCCTATGTCCTTCTTGCTATGCAATCTTTCTTGTTGCAGTCCTGGCAGGGATTGTAAGGGGGGGAGGCATGGGGATTCACGGCGTGGAATAATCCGAAGACACCTGAAATCGATTTGCGCGGCTGCATGAGGCAGGAATCGAGCAGCTCAACTCCGGTAAACTCTGAGTCGAACATACGGAAAAGCTTTTTCTGATCTGTGACGGGCCAATCGCAATAACCCGGACTAAAGCGCAGGGTAGTCGACTTACTCTCTGCGGCGAATTTGGCTTCCATGCGTTGGTGAAACTGTTCGACCGTATTTTCAACGGCTACGGAGCCCATGGCATCCAGGACATAGGCCTCGGAGAGGCGCTTTGCGGCCATGAGCCCAACAATCTTATCTTCAATGGCACTTCCAACAGTGGCTACAAAGCAGACGATTTCATCCGAACGTTTAAGAGCTTGTGAGAGCTTCGGGCTTTTAAAAGTTGTGCCTCCTTCGATAGAAACAAATCCCCTGCCAACGTTATCAATTTTTTCAATTCGATAGTGCAAGCGAGGTTCGAGCAACGTATCTAGTCTCTCCTTGCAGCTCTCTACCTTTGCGCTGAGCGAACAAGAAAACCCCTGACGTCCCGCACCACCAAATAGCCTGGACAATTCTTGTGTTTCCAAGTTTGGATTGATTACCATAGGTTCCATCGTTTGCCGCCCTTAGAATTTAATTCGCTTCGCTCACAATTGGAATAATGGAATGGTGGAATGGTGGAATATTGGGTTAAGACAAATTAGAAATGATTCTTTTCGGCCGTTTATTCCCAATATTCCATTGTTCCATTATTCCATCATTCCAGATCATTGGCACAAAAACTGCCACTGACTGCCACTGAAAGATAAATGATTACGACGAGTTGTAGGATTTCCGAGACGTTTAGTTAGCCACCTTCTATTCTCACTCAGAATGCCTAGATAGCACAATCCCCGCAGCTTGCTACGGGGAGCTTCGATTGTGTTCTTTTATTTTGCTAAGAAAGATTATGATGATATAGTATTAAATCACAATATTTGAGTTGAAAGCTTATAGCAAACGAATTATGCTTTGTCAAGGGCCACCAACTTACCAACATCTCCCCTCCCCCTCCGGGACGTAGGCCTCTCCGAACGGGCGTATCCACACTTCCCCCTTTCTTAAAGGGGGACTGAGGGGGATTTCTTTGAAGCCAAACATGTGAAGACATATAGCGGGAGGGGAAGGGGGAAGGCTTTGCGAGCCGCGGTAGCGTGCCCGATAGGACTACTCGACTGGCAAGTCCTGAACTTCAAGCATGTGGGTAAGCTTTGTGAGGCCCCGAACGATCTCCTCTATTTCGCCATCGGGGAGCCTCTTAAGTCCGTCTATGATCTTCTGTTGGATAGGGGGTGGGGCGTTATTGGCGAGCCTCTTCCCGGCCTCTGTCAGCTCGATAGTGATCACGCGCCGATCAGGAGAGTTTCTCAGTCTTGTCACGAGCCCTTTTTGTTCCAGACGGTCAATGATGCCGGTGACCGTGCTGGATTTCACCATAATGTACTTGGCAATCTGTGACGGAGGCAAGGGGCCGTTTTCATGAAGGGCAAGGAGGCAGTTGAGTTGGGGGGCGCTCACTTGATACTTCTTGTTCAGCTCTTTGGTGTAGAGTTCTCGTGCCTGCAAGAGTCTGCGGATCTGGTAGATGATCTCTTTGACAAGATCGTGCGGGGCATCGAAAGCGGTCGCTCGCGAGGGTCTTGGAACATGGTTTGACATGGCGCTCTGTTGTTTGTAAATAAGATTTGAATTGAAATATTCCGTCAATCCAAAATAATTTATCACGAACAGACCTGCCGGGCAATACAATTTTTGTAGCCGTTCGCAGGTTCAGAGTTCACCCCCGCCTGCCACCCGCCTGCCGACGCCTGAGACAGCATTCAGCTTATGTGCCGGCACCTCTGGCAATGGCGGGCAGGACGCCTGGCTCGCACCCGAACTGCAGTGCTGGCACCCGCCTGCCAGCGCCACGGTCGCCGGGCAATTACAATGCCAGCAAACACGGCAATGGCGGGC
>DAOVOU010000278.1 GCA_030629475.1 Desulfobacterales bacterium
GATGAGACAAGAGGGATGATCATTTATAAATTCTTTTCCTATAATAAAGGCCTGAGCCAATCCCTCTGGCCTTGGCTGTATTGCATAGGTGAAAGAAAGACCGATCTGCCGGCCATCACCCAACAACCTCTTGAAGTTTGGAATATCCTCAGGAGTAGAGATGATTAAAATTTCTCTAATACCTGCAAGCATAAGAACAGACAGGGGGTAGTATATCATCGGTTTATCACAGATAGGAAGAAGTTGTTTGCTAACAGATATAGTAACAGGGTAAAGGCGAGAGCCATAACCACCTGCTAAGATAATCCCTTTAGTAGTCTTTTTCTTAGCCATTTGATTGTGTCCTGTAATTCTGAAGTGCCTAAAGTTTAACCCGCCGTAAGTCTGGCGGGTAAAAGTGAGCTAAAGTTAGAAAATGAATAATCTATACAACAAACTTCTTTGTCTGCTTTTCAAATTCCTTAGCGAATTCTGTACTATCAATCATCAACTTTAGGCACTTTAAGTACTTATAACTTTAGTCACTTCCTATGAGTTGGGGCCAGTCAATTGAAGTAAATGTTCTGGATAGGCGGTGGTCATCGTCCATCACGGTGAATGTTAGATCAGGGAAAACATTTTCAGCAATTGCCTGTATAGGCCTGAGAGGAATAATCTCGTCATTCTCCCCATGAAAGATATAAACAGGAAGTGTTAATTTTTTCGATAGATATGAGCTGAAATCAGGAAGGTTGATTGCTGGGGCAAGGAGGATAAGCTTTTTTAACCTATTCTGATTTTGGAAAGCATAAAGGGAAGCCATTAGTCCGCCTAAAGAAGAGCCTATCATAATTAGCCCTTTTTTACCTATTAGGATTTCGTTCAGTTTTAACATCCTGGTTGAAACATCACCAACAAAGTCTGGGATAATCATCTCTGGAAAAAGACCTCTAAAAAATACTGCTTTGTTACCCTGGCTGCTACTTTCTTGTCCGTGAATAAAAATAGTGGAATTTTTTGCTATTTTCTCCATTACCTTTTTTTGACTCCGAGGTTGGTAATCTTTTTCTCAAGTTCAGCTATTCTTTTTTCAAGCTCTTGTATCCTTCTTTGTCTTTCAATATTAACCTCCTTTTTTGCTCCCTTTTTTTGACCTTTTTGTGGTTCTTTCTCTTTAATTATTCTATGTACGCTCGCGAGACCTATTGAAAATTCCTTGGCTATTTTTCTCATGGATTGTCCACTTTCATGGGCCTTTATAACCTTTTGCCTTATAGTTTCATTAATTTTTTTTCTTGCCATTTTTAACTCCTTTCAAGTTATATACTTTTTTGAATCCGCCGGAGGCGGACAAGGGTTTAGTTCCCCGCTCCTTGGGGCGATTATGGATATTACGATTGATACCCCGCTGCTCTGCGGCGGGGTAGTTCATTTATCATTATCTCGTAAAGGCATCAACCAGGTCTATGAAGGGTATTACAGTGCCTGGTAAAAACCATGGGGGTTTGAAAACAGAGGAGATCAATCATGCGCGATCAAGCACGAGTAGTTATCATCGGCGGAGGTATTTTCGGAGCCAGTGTGGCGTATCACCTTTCCAAGGCAGGCTGTGCAGATACTATCCTGGTAGATAAGGGTGAGTTAACAAGTGGATCCACATTCCACTCTGTAGGCCTGGTTTCCCAGTTCCGCACCTCGCCCTCCCTTATGAAGATAATCAATTATACTATTAATCTCTTCAACTCATTAAAGGAGGAAGCTGGTGATGCCTTTGACTGGCACACAGTGGGCAGCTTGCGCTTAGCATCGAGTAAAGACAGGCTCAAGGGTCTTCAAAGAGAGGTGAGCCGGGCAAAGGCTATTGGCATTAACGCAGATGTAATTTCACCGGGTGAAGTTATAAGGCTCTGCCCCTATCTCTCGGATGAAAGCCTTTATGGCGCGGTTCATGTGCCGGACGATGGCCATATCGACCCAAGCAATATCACCTTTGAGCTTGCACGGCAGGCTAAAAAGATGGGTGCTGAAATTTATACCAATGTGCGGGTCACCGGTATCGAGCTTTCACCGGCAGGAGAGGTCACCCAGGTGAATACCGACCAGGGTCCAATAAAGACAGAATGTGTAGTGAATGCCGCCGGTGAGTGGGCGCCGCGGATCGGGGAGATGGTGGGGCTAACAATACCGATAGCACCACTTATGCATCAATACCTCACCACAAAGCCGATTCCAGGTCATGAGTTGCCTCGGGATACCATGGTGGTGCGAGATCCGGACAACCTTTTTTATATGCGGGAGGATGTGGGCGCCTTTCTCGTTGGTGCATTCGAAACGAATCCAAAGGAGTGGTCTGTTGAGGGAGTGCCCTGGGAGTTCACACAGGAGCTGCTCAACCCAGAATGGGAATTATTCGAACCGGTGATGGAACGGGCCATTCAGCGTATTCCCCTTTTGGCCGAGGCGGAGATTGTGGAACTGATAAATGGGCCCGATGCCTTTACACCGGACGGTCGTTATGCCCTGGGGCCGGTTCCTGGCCTTCGAGGTTTCTACATTGCTGCTGGCGGCTCAATAAATGGTATTGCCGGGGCAGGTGGTGTGGGCAAACTGATAGCCGAGTGGATCCTCGAAGGAGAACCGTCCATTGACACCCACGAGATGAACGTGAGGCGCTTTGGACCTCACTGTGCCGACCGGAACTACCTGGTGGAGCATTGCCGGGAGGTATATAGATATTATTATCACCTACGGTATCCCCATGACGAGAACGAATGGGGTCGTCCCCTGCGCACCAGCCCATTTTATGAGCGCTTGAAGGAAATCGGTGCGGCTTTCGGCGAGAAGAACGGATGGGAACGGGTCAATTACTTTGAGCCGGATAAACCATGGAGGCGCGCCGGTGCAGATCAGCAGGTCTGGGGCTGGGACCGCCCTGCCTTTTTTGATCAGGTTGGAAGGGAGCACAAGGCCGCCCGGGAGCGCGTGATTCTCATAGACATGACCTCGTTTGGCAAAATCGATGTTCGCGGCCCAGGCTCCCTCGCCCTTTTGCAGAAACTGGCAGCTAACGACATTAACAAACCGGTCGGGGGCATTACCTATACGCAGTTTCTCAATAATAATGGGGGGATTGAAAGCGACGTGACCATTACCAGGTTGGCTGAAGATACGTTCAGGATAATCTCGGGTACATCTTTTGCGTCAAACGATCTGGGCTGGATCAAAATGCATATGCCGGCAGATGGCTCTGTGGAGGTTTATGATGTTACTGAAACATGGGGTTGCCTGAGCCTGTGGGGCCCAAATGCACGCCAGGTGCTTAAAGCAGTGAGTGTGAGCGATGTCTCAAACGAGACCTTTCCCTATATGACCGCTCGGAGTATTGACCTGAACGGTATGGATGTCTGGGCCCAGCGGGTCAGCTATGCAGGAGAGCTGGGCTGGGAGCTCTACATTTCTCCAGAGCATGCCATAAAGGTCTGGGATGCACTCATGGATGCCGGCAAGGAATTCGGGATTCAGCCTGCCGGGTACAAGGCCCTGGAGTCTCTTCGAATAGAAAAAGGATACCTGTACTGGAGCAGTGATATCACACCGGTGGATAATCCCTTTGAAGCGGGATTGGGGTTTTGCGTAAACCTCGACAAGGGCAACTTCATCGGACGGGATGCATTAGTGAAAATAAAGGGGCAGGGCATCCGGAGAAAGCTTTGTGCTATCACCATGGATGCCAATTGTAACCTCTACGGCGGGGAATCAGTCTACTCACATGGCCGTATCATTAACCGTATACGCTCCGGAGCCTATGGATACAGCATCGGAAAGGATATTGGGCTCTTGTATCTGCCCATAGAACTTGCCAAAGAAGGCCTTGAGATTCATGTTGAGATATTCGGTGAACGTCTTCCCGCGCAGGTAGCGACAACCCCGCTCGTTGATCCGAGAGGCGAGCGCCTGCGGGCATAGCATTTCAGGACGGCTTCTCAATCTCGGTAAGGCATTCATCAATAATAGCGAGGGCCTTATCCATTTCCTCTTTTTTGATGGTCAGCGC
>DAOVOU010000286.1 GCA_030629475.1 Desulfobacterales bacterium
ACAGGCTCACGGCCCTGAGCGGAGTCGAAGGGCTGAAAAGAAACAGAAATAGTCATTCAAGGTTCGGTATTGGCTTTTTTTTCGATTTTAAAAAATTTGAGAAGCGGAGCGACATCATTATTCGACGTTCGACGTTCGATGTTCGATGTTGGACGTTCATCTTTTAATATGTTCGACGTTCATTTTTCAAAACAATTCCTACACTCTGGTTACAATGCTCTGCGTTGTAACGTAACCGCCGGACGCTCTGCGGCCAATAGCTGTAGCCACTTTCATGGCGCAGAGCGCCTATCGGTATATGTTCCCACGCAGAGCATGGGAACAAGAATTAAACAACTCCGTACGGCATAAATGTCACCTGTGAACGTTTACAAAACAACTTAGCGCTTATGGGGTAAAGGGCCTTGTTTGCAAAAAAGGCATCGGAAGTTTAGCCATTAGAGGAGGAGAAGCAATGAAGATTAAATCACTGATTGGGAAGCTCGTTTTGGCCTGTGTACTGTGCATTTGGGCAAGTGCAGCCTTCGCTATTCAACCAATCCCCAAGGAATCAGGATTCAGCGGCTTCATGAACATTGGTGGCGTATACCTTGATGTAAAGAGTAATATGATCGCAGGGAACAGCCTCGGTGACATCGGCAAGAGTGTAATCGACTCGATTTACGACAGCCCGGACTCAGAAACCGATTTTCTGCCCATGTTCAATTGTGAATTTCGGTACACCTTTGCTGATACTCGGACTCAGATATATGCGGGTAATGCGCTTGAAGACTTCTTGCGATTCGATTTTACAGGTCGGGCAGGTGTCAGGCAGGAGATGGCTGACTCAAGTGTTGTGGGAGCTAGTTTTGTCTTTACTGCCATACCCGCAGAGGTGTGGGAAGATCCTTACATGGAAAATCGGTCCCGTAAGGAAACCGATCGATCATCGCAGGGTTTGGCTCTCACCTGGGGTAATATTCTGGATGGAAACCTGGATCTTCGATACACATGGCGGAAGATTGAAATTGACGATGAGCGGAGCGGAACGCTCGGGGGGCTGGGATTAACCCCTGCCGAGAGAGCATTGCTCGACAGGGAAGGCAACCATCACCGCGTGGAGCTTTTGTACAAGTGGGATTTTGGAGACAAACAGTACCTGGTTCCCAGCCTTGAATACCACAAGTTTGACCTGGATGGCGATGCCATGGCGAATGATCGTTACGGCGTTCAACTCACGTACGGCTATAACGGTGACCAATTCAGCCTGGTTGCCAATGGCAGTTATTTATACGCCGATTACGATACAACAAACCCCATCTACAACAAAGGCCGAGAAGATGACATCTATGGTGGCTCGTTGACCGGCTTTTGGCACCGCCCTTTTGGCATGCCAAAGGGATGGAGTCTGGTGGCCTCCGTTCTGGGTTACAAGACAGATGCGAACATCGATTTCTATGAAACCGATGTGGTTGGAACCAGCTTGTCTGTCTTCTACAGATTTTGAGCAGAAATTCCGGTTGAGCGAAGGCGCAGACCACAAGGGCGTCTGTGGAAGCGGAGCTTCTCGATTTCCAGACCAAGCAGCGCCTGGCTTCAGCAGTCGACAGGAGAGGCGGAGCAAAATACCAGATGAACAAAGGAGCAGTTCAGTTTTTCGTTCTATTCTTTTTCTGTTCCTGCCAAACAGCTTTCGCCCAAAGCATATTCGTTGGCCCCGACAAGAAATTCCAGCAGAAGAAGCTTCGTGTTCCCTATGCATTCTACAACGATTCGTTCGGAACAGCGGTGGGATTTGTGTACGGCATAACAGGATATCCCCAAAAGCAGTCGATGCTTCTTGGAACAGCTATGGCAGGTACAGAGGGTTCGGTCATGGGATTCTTGATGGGCAGAGACATTCGTCTTCCTTTCTCAGACCGCCTGTTTGTCGATCTGGTGGCCCAGGTTGGTCGATTCAAGGAGATCAAAAGCTACTCTGACGGAAACCCGGACTTCCCGGATGAGCGTGCTGGAAGCAACGGTTCTGACGAAGATAACTATATTGAAGGCGATGGTTGGGACAACTACTTTCAGTTCAGGTTCCAGTATGTTTTGCCATTTGGTCACGGGGAGGACCAAATCGTAAATACTTATGTGCTCGACAGAGGACTTGTGAGCTCGGGTGAAGCTGGGGGGATATCCTGGAATCCTCTTATCAGCGGAAAGACGTATGTCGAAGTGAAGCCCTTCTATCGACAGCAGGAAATCGAGGGAGATTTTGTTGACAAGGCCTTGAATACCAGCGGTATTGAGTTCTCCGTGTTCCGGGACAATAGGGATTTCTTTGTGAACCCGTCAAGAGGAAGCGCACTTCGGCTAAAAGTAACCAGGGATTGGGGGTGGTTTGACAGCTCAGCGCCCTGGACAGTTGTGAGTGGGGAGTTCGACAAGTATTTCTCGCTGGGGCCATCGCAGCGCTTCCGGCAGCGGGTCATCGCTCTGGATTTCTGGACGGCTGATACTCCGACGTGGAATAGCTCACATACGGAGAATGGCACGGAGGTCTTTCATAGAGCGCCTGCTTTTGCGGGTGCCACATTGGGCGGACTTTTCAAGATGCGTGGTTATGCACCATCGCGCTTCAATGACAAGGCGTGCATCTACTATGCAGCCGAGTACCGAATGACTCCCAAGTGGAACCCCCTGGCCGAAATCTCCTGGTTGCAGAGATATCTCGAGATCGCGTGGTGGCAGTGGGTTCCATTTGTGGAGGTCGGGCGAGTCGCACCGTCATGGAGTGTGGATGAATTGCACTCTGACATGAAGTGGGATGTGGGTTTCGGCGTAAGGGCCATGGCAAAAGGCCTTGTGGTTCGGATTGATACGGCCGTGTCGGACGAGGGATTACGGGTTCAGATGATGGTGAGTCAGCCTTTCCAGTTTTGATGCGCTAAGGAACTATGCCTCGTCCAAGACTGCACTTGGAAGAGGTGGCCCCTGCTGGGCAGTGAACTTGGCACCCTTAGAAAGTACTGATACTGGATGCTTGATACTGGATACTGGATGTATGGTCCTTGATTTTTGATTCCGGTTCATCCAGTATCCAGCGACCAGTATCCAGCATCTGTAACAAATACAAAAACAACATGTTACATAACATAGACAATCTTTTGTCGATATTGCGGCACTAAGCGCCTAAACACTTAACCTAAAGGAGGTGGGACGATGAAAACGACTGTGAAGAAGCATGGGTAGTTTATGGCATTTGAGCCCCATTGTAAGGCTGGAATACTTATCTGAAAGAAGAAAAGGAGGTTATCATGCGTAGAATTTTACACACGATCCAAGGTTTATCGCGTCCGAGTTGTATGTGCACTGTGCTGCTGATCGCATTTGGGCTTGCCTGTTTGAACGGGTGCGTTTCCAAATCGCAGCATGCCGATGTGTTGAAAGAACTTGACTATTGTGAAATCGACAATTTTGTTCTCCAGGAACGCGTCCAGTCGCTCAAGACAGAGAAGGGAGATCTTGACGCCCAACTTCGGTCCGAGAGAAGTTCGGCTGAGGTAGTTGACGCCCTGTACGAAAGTCTGGTCTCCGGGCTCGCAAGTGAACTTGCGACTAAACAGGTGGAAATCGAACAGATGCAATCAGGCGTCACTGTCAATCTCCCCGGGGCGGTTTTGTTCTCAACCGGGTCCGCAGAATTGACCGAGTCGGGAAGACAGGTGCTCTTTAAAGTGGGTAACCAACTTCGAGATGTCCCCTATCAGACCGTGGTTGGGGGCTTTACAGACAACGTTCCGATCGGCGGTGTGTTGGTTGAGCGCTACCCTACCAACTGGGAGCTTGCGGGAGCACGCGCCGCTAGGGTTGTTCGGTTGCTTGAAGAGGCTGGAGTCTCCCGTAACAGGTTGCTCGCGGTCTCTTTCGGCGAGAACCAACCGGAGGCTTCCAATGATACTCCGGAAGGCCGC
>DAOVOU010000202.1 GCA_030629475.1 Desulfobacterales bacterium
CCTTCTGCTTCTGTTTCCCTAACCTCCTGCTCCCTGGCCGGCATCTCCAGCCGGCTGCGGCGGTAGATAATCGTGACCTCTTCAGCACCCATCCTGAGACAGGTCCGGGCTACATCAAGGGCCGAGTTTCCGCCTCCGATCACAGCCACTCTTTTGCCAATATGAACATATTCACCAATACGCACACGTCTAAGGAATTCCAGCCCGGAAAAGACCCCTTCCAGATCTTCCCCTTCCACCCCTATTTTCCTTGTTTGCCAGGTGCCCGTGGCCATAAAGAAAGCCTCAAAGCCTTCTTTGGTTAAATCCTCGACGGTAAAATCCTTCCCCAGACGCTGTCCTGTCCTCACATGTACGCCGGTTTCAACTATGTTTCTTATTTCCCGATCCAAGATTTTCTTTGGCAGTCGGTACTCAGGTATGGCATACTGAAGGATGCCACCCAATTCGGGCATCGCCTCAAAGATCGTAACCGCATGACCCTTTCGGGCCAAATAGTAGGCTGCTGATAGCCCTGCCGGCCCACCACCGATGACTGCCACACGATGCCCGGCAGGTGGCAAAGGCTCGACCATGTCAATCTCTTCAAGATGCATGGCATAGTCTGCAACAAAGCGCTTCAGGTGGTTTATCGGCACACGTTCCTCAACCAGAATCCGGCGGCACATGGCCTCACAAGGATGTGGGCAGACCCTCCCGGTCGACAATGGGAGAGGGTTCTTCTCCTTGATGAGCCTGAGGGCCTCAAGATAATGACCCCTGGCGATCAGGCTCAGATATCCCTGGATATTGATGCCAGCCGGGCAGGTCAAAGAACATGGAGAGATACAGTCTCCATAGTGTCGGGAGAGCTTTACTTCCAGCATATGTTTGCGGTGTGCCCGAACAGACTCACTCCGGGTGGCCACAACCATTCCATCTTCTGCCGGGGTGGAACAGGCCCGTACCAAGCCCTTTCTACCCTCAATCTGAACTACGCAGAGTTGACAGGGGTGTTCACCGTGATCACATAAGGTTGGGATATGGATCCCAGCAGAGGAAGCCGCAGCCAGCACAGTCGTGCCGGGTTCAACCTCTGTGACCTGGTGATCGATTATTAGTCTTATTTTATCTGCCACTTATGCCCTTTAAGAAAATTTTTCGACCTGTGCGGTTAAGGTGATTCTTGAGCCCTTCCGAATGATCTAATTCTGATCGGCGGCTTCCCGTAGGGGCGGCCCGCCCTGGCGCGACAGAGATTGGACAATGCCCAGGGGTGAAAAACCCGGTCTGGGCCAGGGGTTTACCTCGCCCGAATCGATTTGGCGGGCGGCGTAAAGCCGCCCCTACGACGTCTCCCTCATAACCATCAACTCATTGACAAAACACGGTAAATGCTAACCGCACAGCTCCAAATTTTTTGGGATGAAAATAGCACAACAAACACCTTTTTCAGAGCTAATTATACGTCTCGGAAATTCTACAACTTATTGAATGTATAAGCTTTTTTGAGGCTTGGATCTTTGCCTCGTGCCGGAATGATGGAATGATGGAATATTGGAATGATGTAAAAGAAAAAAAGACCAAAATCCCCTGCCCGCTCGTGCCTCGCAGTGGCAGGCGGGTCTTAAACCCAACATTCCACCATTCCAGTATTCCATTATTCCAATTGTGAGCGAAGCGAACTAACTTGTATCACTTATTATTGCGTAAAATCGTATGCTTACAGAAATGCGTGAATTCGTGCGTCAGAACTGCTTAGTGACACAGCCTGACAGATAGCAACTACTGTGCCAACAACGTAACTGTACTCAGAATTCAGGGGCTTTGCCCCAATTGGCCTCCGGCCCGTAGAGCCTGCGCCCCAGAGAAAGTAGAGGAAGTATTGGAGTAATGGAGTAATAGGCTAACGACCTGTTGCCCAAATCAGCGCAATGCAGAACAAGGAAATATTGTTGACTGGGAAAATGACCCAAACCTACCCTCTTTTACCAACACCCCATGCCGCATACTCTTTTAAGTAATCGATTTCTCGCTCGATCTTGACCGCACAAACCTTGAACTCTGGTATTTTGGCAATGGGGTCGAGGGCCGCATGGGTCAAAACATTGGTCCGGGTTTCAGGATAATGGAAGGTCATAGAAACAACACCTGGAGGGGTGATTTTTGAGATCTTGACCTTGGCCTTCACAGTCCCACGCCTGGACATCACTTTTACGGTCTCACCGTTCTCGATTTCCAGGGCAGCGGCATCAACAGGATTTATCTCCACCTGTTCTTCGCCGCGCAAGACATTCAGCCCGGCTACCTTGCGCGACAGGGTGCTGTGAAAATGAAAAATACTGCGCCTTGTGGTCAAGATCAAAGGGTACTCATGGCTGATCACCTCTGCCGGAGGGGTGTAAGAGATGGGCGTAAATTGTCCGCGACCGCTGGGTGTGTTGAATTTCTCGGCGTAAAGGTACGCTGTTCCGGGGTGTTTCAAATCGGGGCAGGGCCACTGGAGTCCAACCTGATCAATACGTTCATATGTAACACCAGCGTAACTTGGCGTGACCGTACGTATTTCTTCCATGATTTGTTCAGGGCTGTCAAAATCAAACCCTTTGGCCCCTATGTTTTTAGCGATATCGCATATGATCATCCAGTCAGGACGGCAGTTGCCCACAGGCTCTATGGCTTTACGCACCCGCTGTACCCGCCGTTCGGTGTTTGTGAAGGTGCCGTCTTTTTCAGCAAAACTCGCCGCAGGCAGGACCACATCGGCCAGTTGTGCGGTCTCTGTAAGGAAGATATCCTGTACCACGAGCAGTTCCAGGTGTGAGATTGCTCCCTCGGTGAAGTTAGTATCAGCTTCTGTGAGCACGGGATTCTCACCCATGAGGTAGAGGGCCTTTACCTTGCCTGAATCAACAGCCCCAAAGAGTTCGGTCAGCGTCAGCCCGGGTGTCGGATTTAGCTGGCAACCCCAGGCCTTCTCGAATTTTTTCCGTATCTCCGGATCATCTACCTTTTGGTAACCGGGAAACACATTCGGCAGGGCCCCCATGTCGCAGGCCCCCTGAACGTTATTCTGACCTCTCAGGGGGTTAACGCCTGTTGAAGGTTTACCGATATTGCCCGTGAGGAGTGCCAGATTGGCCACGGCTTTCACATTATCGGTGCCGTGGGAGTGCTGGGTAATCCCCATGGCATAGAGGATGGTTGCCGGTGAAATGGAGGCGTACAGTCTGGCAGCTTCGGAAATCTTCCTGGCACTGACACCGGTGACTTCCTCGGCCTGGGAGAGATCCCATGCCATGACACTTGCCTCAAAGTCTTCAAAGCCCTCGCACCGCTCTTTTATGAACGAGGCGTCCAGAAGTTTCTCTTCAATAATGACCCTGGCCATTCCATTCAACAGGGCCACATCGGTCCCGGGCTGATGCCTGAGCCAGACATCGGCCATCCGGCACAGCCCTGTTTCACGCGGATCGGCCACGATGAGCTTTGCGCCGTTTCGTACTGCCCTGTTAATGTGTCTGCCTATGATAGGGTGGGCGGCTGTTGTATTGCTCCCTATGACAAAAATGCAGGCGGCCTTTCCGATTTCAGGGATGGTGTTTGTCATGGCGCCGCTACCCAGGGTGGCAGCCAGACCGGCTACCGTGGGCGAGTGTCAGAGGCGCGCACAGTGGTCGATATTGTTGGTCTCCATGACCGACCTGACAAACTTCTGAAAGAGATAGTTCTCCTCGTTCGTGCATTTGGCAGAAGAAATGGCGGCAAACTGGTCTCCTTTGTAATGGACCAGGGTGCTGGCCACATACTTGATCGCCTGGTCCCAGTTGATCTCGACAAACTTCCCTTCCCGCTTGACAAGCGGCGCTGCTAAGGGTTTGCCAGGACGGCTTGTTTCATCAATGCCATGTGCGATCCGCTCAAGGGGATCGTATGCCCGCACAAGGGGGGAAGACAGCCGATCAGGGCTGTGAATAAATTTATAACCAAAACGCCCTCGAACACAGAGTTCTCCCCGGTTCACAGGGTTTTCACAATCACCTCTGGCCTTAACAATGTTCTTTCCACGCACACCCATGTAGAGCCCGCAGCCCACACCGCAGTAAGCGCAGGTTGTTTTCACCTCACGGGTTGGATATTCCATTTTCTTGGGTATCAAGGCCGCTACCGGACAACGTTCAACGCATTCCCCGCAAGACACGCAAACCGATTCCTTTAAAGGCTTATCACCAAAAGTGCTCACCTTAAGCTCATAACCCCGATATCCCATATCAATGGCATTAACACCTACGATTTCGCGGCAGGTCCGAACGCATATGCCGCACTGGATGCACTTGTTGGGATTGAAATCAAAAAAGGGATTGCTGGTGTCAACAGGAAGGTCCTTGGCCACGCGATTCAGGCGATTAAGCCGCCGCTCGTCAAAACCAATACGGTTGACCAGTTCCTGGAGGCGGCATGTGCCGCTCTTGGGGCACAGCAGACAGTTGAAGTCATGGTCGCTAAGGAGGAGTTCAAGAGTGACACGGCGAACCCGCTCGATCTCCGCGCCATCCGTAGTGACCGCCATTCCCTCCTCAACCGGGGTGCGGCAGGCCGGATGAAGCTTTTTCTTCTTTTCAATCTTGACCAGGCATATACGGCATGTCCCCTCTGAGGTGAGCCCAGGGCAATAACACAATGTGGGAATGTAGATCCCCACAGTTTGGGCTGCTTCCAGGATGGTAGCGCCTTCCGGGGCCTTTACGTCCAGGCCGTTTATGGTTAAGGAAATGTTATTTGTCATTGGTCACTGGGTATCTGAATTACAGGGTTAAAACGTTCTCTCGCCCGCTCCTTGCAGTCACTCGAGCCCACAGAGAACACCGAGATGGTTTTCCTTGGCCTGATTTTCTGAGAGGAAAAATCAGGCCAAACAATCAGCCCCTACCGGGGCATTTGTGACACGAGCTTTGGTATCGTGGGCAACATCAC
>DAOVOU010000046.1 GCA_030629475.1 Desulfobacterales bacterium
AAATAGGCCGATCCCGTAGACATCCCTGCGCGCAAACAATGCCTTCGTTCCGGCCCCAGCAGCCTGTTGAATGCTGGGAGTGATAAATCCCCAAGACATCCACTGCCTGAGTCGTTCACGCGGAATTCCCAGGGCTTTAATGATTTCAAATGTGGTAAATTCGTTTTTTGGAAGTCGCATATGGTCTAAAATAAACCATCCCATTTCCTTTGTCAAGGGATTTCTCAAATTTTTTATAAATTGATTTGCTTTCCCCCGGAGAGTATGGCAGTTTTTGTGACAGTTTTGTGACAAAAATTAATTATTCTGTCTGTTTTATTTATATTGTTTCTACAGCCGGTTCTATTAAATTCAATTAGTTACGTGATTTCAAAATGTTACAAAAACGTTTTAAACTGACTCTTAATCAGGAGGTTATAGGTTCGATTCCTATACGGCCCACCAGGCAAATCAAGGGGTTAGCCGTCTTGGCTGGCCCTTTTTTCTTGACTTTCTCGGGTGTTTGGCTTTCCGCCTGCGGCGCATCCGGGTGAGGGTGATCGCCTAATGAACTCAGATGATGTTGCCTACTTCAAGGCGTGGTTTGCCGACTATGTGGCTGCATATTACACGGATAATCCAACTCGTAATCAAACCATCAGGCTGAAACAGGAACATACCGAACGTGTCTGCAAGGAGATCGTTATACTCGGCCAGGCCTTGCACCTGGCGAGCCAGGATATGTTATTGGCCGAGACCATGGCCCTGTTTCACGATATTGGCAGGTTCCCGCAGTATGCCACTTACGGCACCTTCAAGGACACCATCTCAGAGAACCATGCCGAACTCGGGCTAAAGGAGCTGGCCAGGCACCAGGTACTGTCGATCTGTTCGGATACGGAGCAGTCCCTCATCACCAAGGCGATTGGCTACCACAATGTGCGCACCTTGCCAGAAGACGAAGATGAACGCTCCCTGCTCTTTGCACGTCTTTTGCGGGATGCCGACAAGCTGGACATCTGGCGGGTGCTGATTGACTATTATGCCCATCGGGACGAAGGCCCGAACTCGACCATCGAATTGGACCTGCCCAACACCAACACCTATTCGCCTGCAATCCTAAACGCTATTTGCCAGCACAGGATGGCTGACCTCAGGGATATGGCCACGCTCAATGATTTTAAGCTCCTACAGATCAGTTGGGTATTTGATGTGAATTTTAGACCCACATTTCGCGCGGTACACAATCGGCAGTATGTGGAGAAAATTGCCGCTTACCTTCCGCAAACAAGAGAAATCCAACAATTAGTGGCAATGGTGCAGGCATATGTCGAGGAACAGAAGTCTTGAGCGAAGCGAATTAAGTTTTGGTCGGGGCGAGAGGATTTGAACCTCCGACTTCCTGCTCCCAAAGCAGGCGCGCTACCAGGCTGCGCCACGCCCCGTATTTGTCTTCTGTTTATCATGCCTTTTTCATTCATGCAACCAATTTGGTTCGCTCTGCTCACAATTGGAATAATGGAGTGGTGGAGTAGTTGAAAGCTCAAGGATACTTCGTAAAATATTCCTTTATCGCTTCGCATATGGCTTCGGCAGCAGCGGATATCACCTCAGGTTTCCTGAGCTCCTTCTCGTCGGCAGGATGGCTCAGATGACCAATTTCAACCAGAATGGCTGGCATGTCGGCTCCTCGGAGGACGAAACAGGGAGCCTCGCGAACCCCTCTGTCTACGGAGCTGAATTTTGCCAGCAAGTGGCTGTGTACAAATTTTGCCATGGCCTGACTCTTGACTGTATGCACGCCCTGAATGTAGTCCCACGGAAGCGGTTTTTCACCCATCTCCCATGAGTGCCTCTGTTGTTGAGGGGGCTTAGACCCTGGGCCTGTGCGAGGGCTGTGATAAAATATGACCACGCCACGGGCTTGGTGTCGAAAGCCTCCCCCCGCATGAATGCTGACAAAAATATCGGCACGGTAATGGTTTGCTACTGCGGTCCGATGTTCAATATCGATCGTGTAATCGTCGTTGCGGGTCAAGTGGACTTCATAGATCCCCAAAAGGATTTCCTTTATCCTTTGGGCGACCGACAGCGTCACATCCTTTTCGGCCAGACCGGAGGGCCCCACAGCACCCAGGTCATGGCCCCCGTGACCAGGGTCTACCACAATGATTTTTCGGTGTGGCAACTCCTGTGATAAGGATACGGCCCTGGCTGGGAGTACATCGTTGACAACCAACGCCAACACCAGCAAGATAGCGCATATCAGCCATACAAAGCCTTTGGCCTCAATTCCCCTTGACAGAATTTGATCTTGCATTATTTTGCAACACTTGATATGGTTTAAATTTAGCTCCGCTTCGCAATTGGAATAATGGAATATTGGAATGATGGAATAATGGGTTAAGAGGAATGAAAACAATTAAAAATGATTCTTTTCGGCTTCTCATCCCCAACATTCCATTATTCCACTATTCCATCATTCCATACTGATGATATAGGATAAGCGTCCTGAAATATCGATAATTACAATGAGTTCTATAATTTCCGAGACATAGAATTATTACTCTTTTTACAGGAAATCAATATCCTTTGTGCGAGAGTGGCGAAATTGGCAAACGCACTGGACTTAGGATCCAGCTCCTGTTTCGGGATTGGGGGTTCAAGTCCCCCCTCTCGCACCAATTGAGTTTATCGGGTTTTTTGCGTTTGTTGAGTTCATTGAGTTGCTAAAGAGTACCCGACATCACAGATAGGGCGCAATGATGTCTTTTCTACTGAAAACACCAGCCCGGGAGACTCGAAACGAAAGAAAAGACATCATGAGCCCAAACCAATGTCGAGTAGAAAAGTTTCTCCTTAGTAAAACCCAACAAACACAATGACCTGAGAAAGGAATTCGATGAAGGTAGACGTCGAAGATATTAGCTCTGTAAAGAAAATTCTGCATGTGGAAATCCCGGAAGCTGAGGTAACCCAGGAACTGGACAAGGCGTATGAGACCCTGAAGAAGAATGTCAGGATCAAAGGGTTTCGTCCTGGGAAGGTGCCTCGTCATATTTTGGAACGGCGTTTCAAAAAGGATGTGCATGCAGAAGTTTCTGGTCAGTTGATCCAGAATTCTTACGCTGAGGCACTGCGCGAGAATAGCCTGGAGCCCCTTGGTGAGCCGATTCTTGACCGTCCGGATCTTGAAAAAGGCCAGCCTTATCACTATTCTGCCACGATGGAAGTACGGCCTCCTATCCAGGACTTAAACGTCAATGGCCTCAAGCTCAAGAAGAAGGTACACAACGTTACTGATGAAGAGGTTGAGGCACAACTCAAGATACTCCAGAAAAACCAGGCCCAGCTCATGAGCATTGAGGAAGAGCGTCCGGTTGAGAACGGAGATTTTGTCCTCATAGATTACGAGGGGTCGAAAGACGGCGAACCCTTTGCGCCGGCCTCCAAGACCGAAAACTTTCACTTTGAGGTTGGCTCGGGACGGATATTAAAGGATTTTGACCAGCAACTCCTTGGGATGCGTCCCAATACGAGTAAGGAATTCTCGGTGCATTTTCCCACCGATTATTACAACAAGGATCTGACCGGGCTCGACATCACCTTCAAGGTTACCCTTAAAGAAATCAAGGAAGAGATCTTGCCTGAGATTGATGATGAATTTGCAAAGGATTTGGGGGAACATGAGACGTTAGTTGAGCTTGAACAGGCGATCAGAAGGAAATTGGAACGAAAATACGAGACTCAATCCGAACGGGAACTCCGCCGCGATATCATTGACATGTTGCTCGAGCAGGCGGACTTTGAACTCCCGGAGGTCCTGGTTCTCCATGAGTTGTCTGCCTTGGTCAGCGACGCCCGAAACGCGTTATCGTACAGGGGGCTGTCTTTGGAAGAGGCGGGCCAGACCGAAGAGGGCCTCTCTAAAGAGTATCACCCGCTTGCAGAACGGAGGGTGCGAGAGTATCTGCTTTTGCAGAAGGTGGTTGAGCAGGAGGGGATCACTGCAACGGATGAAATGTTGGAGAATGCCTACAAGGAGACGGCCGAAGCGATGAACCAGTCTGTAGACACTATTAAGCAACTCCATGACAAGTACAAGGGAGCTTATGAGGTTTTCAAGCAAAGGGCCCTTGAGGAAGAGGCTATCAAATCGATCATCAAAAAAAGTACGATTGAAACGGTAGAGGCTGACAAGGCAGACATCGTGAATCGTGAATCGTGACAGGTGTCAGGTGTCAGGTGTCAGGTGTCAGGTGTCAGGTGTCAGGTGTCAGGTGTCAAGAGCGAGAAACGCAAGATCTGTACTCTTCTCAAGGCGTAAGCCGCAAACCTGAACACTGAACACTGAAACCTGAACACTGAAACCTGAAACCTGAACACCGCAACCTGAAACCTGAACACTGAAACCTGAACACTGGTCAATAGGTGTAAACTACTTTTTGGCTTCTATGAAGGATGCCCGAATAACGAATAACGAATAACGAACAAGGAGACAGGTGATGCCACTTATTCCCATAGTTATCGAGCAGACTAGTCGAGGGGAACGGGCCTATGATATATATTCCAGGCTGCTCAAAGATCGGATTATCTTTCTTGGGACACCCATGACCGATGAAATTGCCAATCTTCTGATTGCCCAGTTGCTTTTTCTGGAATCAGATGATCCGGACAAAGACATTAATTTCTACATCAATTCTCCCGGTGGTATGGTGAGTGCAGGCCTGGCCATCTATGACACGATGCGCTACGTGAAGCCCGACATATGCACCCTCTGCATGGGCCAGGCAGCCAGTATGGGCGCACTGCTGCTGGCCGCAGGAACAGAGGGGAAACGATATGCGCTCCCAAATGCCAGGATTCTGATTCACCAACCTATGGGTTCATTTCAAGGCCCAGCCGCGGATGTGGCCATCCAGGCAAAGGAGATCTTGCGGATGCGAGAGAGCCTAAACGAGATCCTTGCCTTCCACACGCACCAGGATATTGAAACAATTCGAAAGGATACAGACCGCGATTTTTACATGAGTGGCCTGGAGGCCAAGGACTACAGGATTGTGGATCATGTGATCACCCAGCGGGAAGCTGCCCCCACCTCCAAAGACAAGAAAGGTGAATAAGGGAAATGATTTTTGGATTGCCTTTTCAGCAAATGGTTTTATAATAGAATAGAAACAATTCCATTTTTTGGAGGAACACATGGCCAAACGAAGAAGCGGTAACGTCAATGGTTTGCGGTGTTCGTTTTGCGGTAAAAGCCAGGATGAAGTCAAGAAACTGATTGCGGGACCCGCGGTCTATATCTGCGACGAGTGTATTGAACTCTGTAATGAGATTATTGAAGAAGAGTACGAAAAAGAGACACGAACGGAGAAAAAGGGAGAATTTCCCACGCCGGCTGCTATCAAGGCGTCTCTGGATGAGTACGTGATTGAGCAGGACCGGGCCAAGAAGATCTTGGCAGTAGCTGTTGATAACCATTACAAGCGCCTCGAGACAAAGCTAAACACGACTGATGTGGAGCTACAGAAGAGCAACCTCCTTCTGATTGGGCCTACCGGGTGCGGGAAAACGCTTATGGCTCAGACGCTGGCCAAGTTTCTTGACGTCCCGTTCACAATTGCAGATGCGACCTCCCTGACCGAAGCGGGATATGTAGGAGAAGATGTTGAAAATATTATCCTGTCGCTCCTTCAGAATGCCGATTATGATCTGGAAAGGACATCCAGAGGAATTGTCTACATTGATGAGATCGACAAAATTGCCCGCAAAGGGGACAATCCATCCATTACCCGCGATGTTTCAGGTGAAGGGGTGCAGCAGGCACTGCTTAAGATCATTGAGGGGACGACTGCCAGTGTACCACCCAAGGGGGGGCGAAAGCATCCGCAGCAAGATTTCCTCAAGGTTGACACATCCAACATCCTGTTCATATGCGGCGGGACCTTTAACGGGCTGGAGGAGATCATACAGCACAGACTGGGTGGCAAGGTAATGGGCTTTGGAGCTGATATCCAAAGCCGAAAGGAACGAAGCATCGGTGAGATACTCCAGATGGTTCAGCCTGAAGACCTCATAAGATTTGGCTTGATTCCAGAGTTTGTAGGGCGACTTCCGGTGATCGCCACCCTTAGCGAACTAAATGAAGCCGCTTTGGTCAGGATACTCACAGAACCGAAGAATGCCCTTGTGAAGCAGTTTCAGAAGCTTTTTGAACTTGAAAATGTAGCCCTCCGCTTTACAGATAGCGCCTTGAGGGCAGTTGCCAGAAAATCTAAGGAGCGAAAATGCGGGGCCCGAGGTCTCAGGGCCATCATGGAATCGGGCATGCTTGACATTATGTATGAGATTCCTTCTATGAATGCCGTCAAGGAATGCGTCATCAACGAAGAGGTTATCTTGAACAACGAGGAGCCGATTCTGCTCTTCGAACAATCGCAGGAAATGGCTGCGTCTCAATAAGGTCTTTGTTCTGCAGACGATAACCATTTTGTAATAGTTCACCGCAGAGTGCGCAGAGAACGCAGAAAGAATATAGATTCAAAAAAAATTTTGTTTCCACACTCAGCGATCTCTGCGTTCTCCGCGGTAAATAGAATGTGGTGAACAGTTACACCAGTTCATTTATAGATCATAACCATGTTTAACATATCGAAATGGAAAAAACCAATGAGTAATTCAGAACAAAGGCTTTGTCTTCCCCTTTTGCCGCTCAAGGATGTTGTGGTCTTTCCTCATATGGTGGTCCCCCTCTTCGTAGGACGTTCCAAGTCGGTTAATGCCTTGTCTAACGCCATGAACCTGGACAAGAGGGTCTTGCTGACCACCCAGAAAAATGCTGGAATAGACTCGCCCGGTGAGAAGGACATATACGGCATAGGGACCATTGGGACGGTGCTCCAACTGCTTCGGCTCCCGGACGGAACGGTTAAGGCACTGGTGGAAGGTAAGAAACGGGCTCGCATAACCCGCTTTACTGATAAAGAAAAATATGTTCTGGTGGAGATTGAGCCAATTGCAGAACCCGAAGTAGCAAAGGCGGAAAGCGAGGCTATCAGCCGAACGGTTGTGGGGATGTTTGGAGAATATGCCAAGATTAACAAAAACATTTCAAAGGATCTCGTAAACAACATATCAGCGATAAGGGACGTATCTCAACTGGCTGACACTGTAGCGGCCCACTTCAATTTCAAGATCCAGGATAAGCAGCGTTTGCTCGAGACTGTCCCGCCGATGGAGCGCATGACCCTCCTTTTCCAATTGATGCAGGCCGAAATCGAAATCTACAAGACGGAGCAAAAAATCAAAGAGCGAGTAAAAAAGCAAATGGGAAAGACCCAGAGGGACTATTATCTTAACGAACAGATACGTGCCATCCAGAAGGAGATGGGGACCAAAGACGATTACAAGAGCGAGCTGGACGAGCTGGAGACCCGGATCAAACGCAAACGAATGTCTAAAGAAGCAGCCGCAAAGGTAAGACAAGAATTCAAGAAACTTAAACTCATGGCCCCCATGTCGGCAGAGGGGACAGTGGTTCGAAATTACATTGAATGGTTCATCAATCTCCCCTGGTTTGAGCGAAGTAAGCTTCAGACGGATATCGATAAGGCGGAAGCCATCCTGGAAGAAGACCATCACGGCCTGGAAAAACCTAAAGAGCGCATCTTAGAGTACCTGGCTGTGCAAAAACTGGTCAAGAAGATACGAGGCCCGATCCTGTGTTTTGTGGGTCCGCCCGGGGTAGGAAAGACCTCTCTGGCCAAATCGGTGGCCCGGGCTACTGGGCGAGCACTTGTCCGGATTTCCTTGGGTGGGGTCAGGGACGAGGCTGAGATCCGAGGGCATCGACGTACCTATATTGGGGCGATGCCTGGTAAGATCATTCAATCCCTTAAAAAGGTCAAGGTTAACAATCCCGTTTTTTGTCTGGACGAAGTGGATAAGATGAGTATGGATTTTCGAGGCGACCCATCAGCGGCCCTGCTCGAAGTCCTTGATCCTGAACAAAATTTTGGGTTTAATGACCACTACCTGGATGTGGATTATGATCTTTCGGATATTCTTTTTATTACTACGGCCAACAACCTGCACGAGATTCCACTTCCGCTCCAGGACCGCATGGAGACTATTCGATTACCCGGATACACTGAGTATGAGAAACTCCAGATAGCTAACGGCTTTTTGGTTCCCAAACAGACCGAAATGAACGGATTATCCAAAGAGAACATCCAGTTCACCAAAAACGCTATTCGGACTATCATCCGTCGTTATACCCGGGAGGCAGGTGTGCGGAATCTGGAGCGCGAAATTGCCTCTGTTTGCCGGAAGATAGCCCGCAAAGTCGCCAAAGAGGACGGGAAAACATATGTCAAGATAACAGCCCAGTCGATACAGAAATACCTGGGTGTGCCTCGGTTCCGGTATGGGCAGGTTGAAGAAAAGGACGAGATCGGCCTGGCCACGGGTCTGGCCTGGACACATGTGGGCGGAGAACTGCTGGCCATTGAGACGGTCATCATGCCTGGTAGGGGAAAACTCACAGTAACAGGAAAGCTGGGGGAGGTTATGCAGGAATCTGCCAGGGCCGCCTTGAGCTATGTTCGGTCCAGGGCAGAGAGGCTCGGCCTAAAGAAACATTTCTATAAAGGGGTAGATATCCATGTCCACGTACCCGAAGGGGCCACGCCAAAGGATGGGCCATCGGCAGGTATAACCATGGCAACGTCCATTGTATCTGCGCTGATCAAAAGGCCGGTCCGCCGTGATCTGGCCATGACCGGAGAGATTACCCTTCGGGGCCGTATTCTGCCCATTGGCGGGCTAAAAGAGAAAATCCTGGCGGCCCACCGAGGAGGAATATTTCAAATTATTATTCCTGATGAAAACAGTAAGGATTTGAAAGAAATTCCCGGAAAGATCCTGAATCAGGTCGAAGTGATCACAGCAAGCCACATGGATGATGTCTTGTCTCGTGCTATCATTTTGCTACCTGGCGAGACGCTTCTTAAAGAAGAACAGGATAAGATCATTCCTCCGGAGTTGATTCCCAGAGAGAAAGAAGCAATAAGACCTTTTCAAGTGAACTAAGGGCTGTGCATTTTGCTTGACATGGGAATGCCTATTCGTTATTCATAAATCGGGCATCGGTTGCGCAGCTCGCAACGTAAACCGTCAATCGCAGGCCGTGACGAGCCCTGTTAAATGTAACGTCTCGAAATTTCTACAACTTGTTGACACTACAACACTTTATTGGCTTGGTTGCAACCCCAAGATTGGAATGATGGAATAATGGAATAGTGGAATAGTGTAGAAGATAAAAAGACTAAAATCCTCTTAAACCCAATATTCCATCATTCCAGTATTCCATCATTCCAATTGCGGAGCGTAGCGAAGCTAAGTTACCATTGACGAATAATGATTCCAGGGGCGGGTAGCTCAGTTGGGAGAGCGTCGGCCTTACAAGCCGGATGTCACAGGTTCAAGTCCTGTTCCGCCTACCATCTCTGTTTGTTGTGTTTACTCAACAAACCCTAAAAACCCAACAAACTTTTTTTTGGGGGGCGTAGTTCAGTTTGGTTAGAACGCCGGCCTGTCACGCCGGAGGTCGCGAGTTCGAGTCTCGTCGTCCCCGCCACAAAAATCAAGGGGTTAGCCAATTGAGGCTAACCCCTTTTTGTTTTGCTGAGTGAATTTCAGGTAAAGTTTTTCAGGCTGTTTATCTCCAA
>DAOVOU010000333.1 GCA_030629475.1 Desulfobacterales bacterium
AAGGAACTTAGGGAGACCCAGAGATGGTTAAAACTCATTCAGCGTGTACCATTAATTAAAAAACCTGAACTACTAAATGATATTTTAGAGGAAACAGAAGGATTAATTAAGATTTTCGTTACGAGTATTAAAACGGCTGCAAAGAAACAGAAATAGCCGTTGAATGTTCGGTATTGGATATTCGTTTTTCATTCTTCAAAAAAGGTTCATGATCTTCTTCTTCTGGAATATGAGGGGGCCGTGGATGAGTGGAGAGAGCGCCTCGGTTTACTCGTAGGATCGAAAAAAGGTACAGTATCTGAAGTAAAAGACCTTGTCTTGAGCGAGGAACTTGAACTAAAGGGGTTTTTTAAAGATCGTTTTGATAGAGGTGTGATATTGGACTTAGAGCCGTGGCAGGTGATCCTGGAGAATTGGCAGAAACTTTTGCCTGAACAGGCCTCGCCGGTTATCGGCACCTATCACATGCACCTATTTGTCGGCCGGTATTATCCCACCAGAGAAGATATGGGCCTGTTAGCGGCAAATCCCGGCAGCCCCCATTTGATCCTTTGCGGGGAGAAAGTTTATGGCTATACCTGCAAAGTGACAAGGCGTTTTATACTGCGCTATTATGTCAAGTCACCATTGAAAACCAGGATCATATAGACGTGGGGGCGACTTTATGTCGCACGCCAGCAGTGGCCAGCCAGAGACGTAGGGGCGACTTTATGTCGCCCGCTTTCGGGCTCTCGGGCGAGGTAAACTCGCCCCTACGGAATAAATAACAAGGAGAAAGATGAATGTCTGCAATAGGAATCTTGAGTCTGGTATTGTGTATATTCCTTGCAATGGCGACCGGGATATATGTTGGGAACTTGATTAGAAATAAGCGCCGGGAAAAGGGCAGTAAGATCAAAACCAGCCGAACTCGTCATTAGGGGCAACAGCAAGATCATGTTTCTCTAAACCGGACAAGCCCGCCCTCCTGCCAAGCCCGCCCGGCATTCGCCTGAGGCGTAGCCGATGGCGGACGGGCGGAGCGAGGCGGACTAAATTCAATTGTCAGTGCTGGGAAAGGGCGCATCTACCAGTTGGGGGAGGTATTATCGTTTGTCCCGTTAGGGACACCTGAAAATAGCCCGGTAATTTATTGCCGGGATGAGGATGAGTTGAACACAAATCCAAAAGTCCTGTAGGGACGACAGAAAGATGAATACATTGACACGAACTTTATTTTTAAGGGAGTAAGCCGTCCTTGGACAAGAGTCGGTCCATATCATGGATTTCTTATATGTGTTGTTTCCGGTTTCCGGTGTAGAGACATGGGTTTTTCTTCCGCCTCTCGTCGCTTTCATCGTCTCTTTCTTCACCTCCATGGGTGGCGTATCCGGGGCTTTTCTTTTGTTGCCCTTCCAGGTCAGCATCCTGGGTTTTACGAGTCCCGCTGTGAGTCCCACGAATCTTGTATACAACATCGTGGGGATTCCCAGTGGGGTCTATCGGTACATCCGGGAGGGGAGAATGGCGTGGCCTCTAACCTGGACGATTATCGTTGGAACCTTACCAGGAGTTTTTATCGGAGCAATTATTAGAATCAAGTATCTCCCTGATCCCAGGGCTTTCAAGTTTTTTGTGGGATGCATTCTGCTGTATATCGGCGGCCGTCTCCTGTATGAACTCTCCGGCCGAGTCACCTCGAAAAGGACCAGGACAAAAGCACTGGAGGAAAAGTTCAAAGAAAGAGCCAACAAGATCAAGACCGAGCAAAAGGCTCGGGTCGCTTCCGGGTTGCCACCCGAAGCAGTCGTCAAAACAATCGCGTTTTCTTTCACCCGCTATGAATACTGGTTTTATGGAGAGATGTTTTCCTTCAACACGGTTGGGCTTTTGATCTTAACTTTCGTCGTGGGCATAATCGGTGGAACCTATGGTATTGGCGGCGGAGCTATTATTGCCCCCTTCCTTGTTGCAGTGTTCCATCTCCCCGTTTATACCATTGCCGGCGCAGCTTTGATGGGGACTTTTCTCACCTCGATTGCAGGTGTCGTTTTTTACACATTGATAGCGCCACTCTATGCGGATACCGGCCTGGCCATTGCGCCGGACTGGCTTTTGGGCTTCCTTTTCGGAATAGGGGGCTTTGCGGGAATGTACTGCGGAGCAAGGTTTCAGAAATTCGTGCCACAGAAACTTATCAAGCTCATGCTCGGTCTGATCATCACCCTTCTTGCCCTTCGCTATGTGGTTCAGTATTTTTATTAACGTATCGCTGGTAAGACAAAAATTGGGAAAGTGGCCGATAATATGATCATGTCCACCTATTACAATGGAGGTCTGTATGGTTACTGACAAGGAAAAAGAGGTCAAGGAGCTCATTGATGAGCACGTTCAGATGGTTGGAAATTGCTTGGGCTGCTTTAAAGGTTGCCTTGAGGCGTTCCTTCAGGGCGATATCGCCAGAGCTGAATCTATTCACAAAGGGTGTGACGATGCTGAAACGGACGCCGATATCGTGCTCAGAAAGATTGGCGATTATTTATACTCGGGCGCCTTTCTGCCCATAGCCCGCAAGGACGTCTACATGCTGACCGAATTTGTGGACAAGATTGCTAACAAGGCCGAGGCCGTCTCCGATGTCGTTGTTTATCAAAGTCCGGAAGTCCCGGATGACTATAAGGACGCCCTACGTGCAATTATGGAGACCATCTCTGAGATGTTCCGCATTTTTCAAGAGGCTGTGGCGCTCTTTGCCCCCTACGATTCTCTCCAGGTGGAGGACAAGCTTGCCGCCATGAGAGAAAGGATTTCCTCTATTGGCATTATGGAATCAGAGATCGACGAGCAAGAAGAGGCCCTGATGAGGGCCTTGTTCCATTCGGACCTTCCCCTGGCCAATAAGCTCCAGTTGGAGAGATTTTTCCGACGGGTTACCGACATTTCAGACGTCATAGAGGACGCGGCAGATCGTCTCTATGTCCTTGTGATTCGCGAGAGGATATGACCATACAATTGTCGATTGTCGATTGCGGTACACGCTCAAGCAGATGAAACCTCCCCCCATAAGCACTCAGTTGTTTATGCACCGAATGGACTGCGGAAGGTTTACTCAAAAAAATGAACATCCAACATCGAACGTCCAACATCCGCGCAGCGTAGGC
>DAOVOU010000099.1 GCA_030629475.1 Desulfobacterales bacterium
CTGGCCTGTATCAAAAAGGATTCTTTGTCCGTCTTTTTCAAGCAGGGCCGAAAAGCCGTGTTCTCCGGTCAACCCCATCGGTCCCCCAGCAGTGTTCTCGCACAATATGGTGATCTTTGTCTGTCCCATGCACTTCTCCTTATTTAGCCCGCGTTTCGACGCTGCGGTTCAGGCCTCTTCTACTTCAGCATGAGAGATATCCGATGCCGTGACCTTGTATCCAAGCTCAGCCAGCCCTATGGGCTGGGTGCCAATTCCGCAAGCTGCATCCAGGATGTGTTGAACCTCGTGCCCGAAGAATTCAGCGATTACACTATCTAACTAAGGCGGCAGCCTGTCGCTTGACACTGGCTTCCCCTCCAACATACTCAAAAGTTCTTGATGAAGGACGAATTCGGCTAAATAAGGATTCCATAGACCATAGGCTTAACGTCCATTGTCCCATCAGGGCAGGCATAAACCGCCGACAGAGAAAAAATCCTAAGTGTCCATAGTAGTAGCCTCAGCTACTCTCCTCTGCTTCGGGAATTTCAATTTCGATGGTTTCCCGATCACTGGCAAACCATTTCTGAACATACAGCGTACCGATAACAGGTGGCTTACCGGGATTAGGCTTTTCCGCGTACTTGATTGTATTCTTGGTTTCTTTTTCCTTCTCAAAGACAATCTTCATATGATCACACCTCCGGTTCTAATTTCTCCGCTAAAACGGAATCTCATCGTCATACTGACTTTCATCACCCCAGCCATCGACAGGAATTTCATCAGACGGAGGCGTCCCACCCTCTAACTTGTCCAAAAAGAACTTTAACACAGCGATGGCTTCAGCCTTAGACCCGAGCTTGATCTTCCACGGAACACTTTTGTCAATAGGCTTTTTGCTCCCATCTCTCTTCTGAGGAAACACCCATTCCATGTACGTCTTGCCGTCCTTACGTTTTGCTGCTACAAGCGAAAACTCGTTTCCGTATTCATTTAGTAAAATGCCGTCGTCATATGGACTTGACGGGTATTTATAGAAAGTCTCATTATCCATATTTCTTTTCTCCTAAAAGGGTAAAGGGTAGAATCCATGGCCTATTCTTCTTCTTGTCGCTTTTCCATCAGTTCATCAAAAACCCGCCTCATAGATTTTTCAAACGCTTTGCGACCCTTCAGCTTTTTCTCAAATGAGTTCGGCCTTCCGTAGCACTCGATACTACAATAACCAAAAAGTGACAAATTTTCAAGGAAGACATTATGGCCTCCCCACAGTTTTCCATTTCTATCCCCTCCGTGCCTCTTCAATGTGTCGAAGTTGGGGACGTCAGTACAGAAAGTGCCTATATTTTTTCAGATAAATAATTTCAAGATTTGCGCATGCGTATGGCGTTGTACTCCTTTGTGACGATCATGTTCCTTGGCGAGCGTGTTGAGGAAGGGCTAAGGAGGGCCAATGGCAGCTTCTTTGAGCACGCGGTGCCGCTACTAATGGTGTGCCCCTTTCCTTCTCAGGAGATCGTTGTAGGCCTCGGTTAGTTGGATAAACTTCTCATGTGTTCCCCCCTTGTCAGGATGGAGCTTTTGAGCCATACGTCGGTAGAGCCTGCTGAGGCCGCGTTTTGTCATTGTTCTCAAGGCCTCTTTTGTTACACCGAATACGGTGCTCGCCTCTTCAAAGCTCACCGAACGTTTTCTTGCAGGAGCTTTATGAAACCTCCTCGCGTTCATGAACTCTTTTACGTAATCGTGCAAGAAAGCGTCTAGTCCATAGTCGTTGTCGAAAAACATCACGACATAGCGGACCAGGTGCTCATGCAAGAAGTCACGGCATGCTTCTCCAGCCCAGAAAGAACAATCCCTGTTCAGTCGGCATATTTCCCCCAGGAAATATTTGTCAACCTTATTCTGATCGAGTCCCTGAGGCATCTTCTTTGCAATGGTCTCTAAGAAGAATCTCTGCAGGTCAAAAATGGCGTAAGCATAGATCTTGAGTTCGGAGGGGTTCAGAGATTTTTCCATTTCCATGAAATGCTGTTCGATCTCATCTCGCGATTTTCCGACGACCCATTTGAAGAGCTTGACAGGCATCCGCCCGATCCTGCCCTGGTCAATGCCGCCGCATCTCAAATAATGAACGCGCCGTTTGTCAAACTCGCTGACCTCCATACTGAGTTTTTCTTCTTCCTCGGCGTTGATCGCTTCCCTTGGTGCTTTTGCCTTTGCCCTTTGCCGAAAGCACTCCAGCACGCGCCTGATCTCCGGTTTTACAAAGGGCCAGAAGAGATCATCTAGGTCATGAGTGGCGTATTTCACTCCCAAGGAACACAATTTCTCCTCTACAACGTCATCAACATAGTAGGCATTTCCTCCTGGATAAACGATGTACCTGGCAGGGTTTGTGCCAAGATCGAAAAGATCGTGGCTTCTGAGACAACCCCCATCCTTAAAGGACTCCCTGATAAGATAGTGGGTTTTCCCCTTAATTTTCCTTTGGGCAAGGTACAAAATTTTGTCTCCAGATTCTATTAAGAAAGCTTCATTTTCGAGCAAGACAGGATTTTCCAAGAGACGCAGCAACCGGAAAGTGGCCGAAACAATTATCAATCTCGAATTGGAAAGAATGTTTAAGATAGCGCAGGTTTTACCGCGCAGCCCGTTGTTTCTTATAGGCAAGGGCTGCTTCAATGAATGAGACAAACAGCGGATGTGGGTTCATGGGCCGGGATTTAAACTCCGGGTGGAACTGACATCCGAGGAACCAGGGATGATCGGCAATCTCCACAATTTCAACGAGCTGACCATCCGGAGAGGTGCCGCTCATGACAAGGCCTGCCTGCTCCAGCTTTTCTTTGAAGTCATTATTGAACTCATACCGGTGACGATGTCTTTCTGAGATCTCCTTTTTCCCATAAGCCCTATAGGCTAATGAATCCTCCTTGAGCACACAGGGATAGGCCCCCAACCGCATTGTCCCCCCCTTGTCTGATGTGATGTCCCGCTTTTGAACCTGTTGTGATTTGTAGTCAAACCATTCCCTCATCAGATAGATAACCGGAAAGGGGGTGGCCTCATCAAACTCTATGCTGTGCGCCCCTTCCATCCCAGCCACATTGCGGGCATATTCGACGACCCCTACCTGCATGCCCAGGCATATGCCGAAAAAGGGTATCTTTTCTTTGCGCGCAAATGCGATAGCGTTCATCTTGCCCTCAATCCCACGAGCACCAAAGCCGCCAGGGACCAGAATACCATCGGCCGTCCCCAGGCGTTGGTGACAACTGGACTCATCAATGGTCTCTGAGTCAACAAAATCGAGGTTCACTTTACAATCATTGGCAATTCCCCCATGGCACAGGGCCTCGTTCAGGCTCTTGTAAGATTCCCGCAGGTGAATGTATTTGCCCACAATGGCAATGGTGACTGAGTCTCCAGGGTTCTTGATCTTTTCCACAAGACGCTCCCAGTTTCCCAGCCTGGGGGCCCTGGTCCAGATATTAAGGAGCCCTACGATCTTGTCATCCAGGTGCTCCTGGTGGAAAACCAGGGGGACCTCATAGATCGTTTCTACGTCCTTGGCTGTGATGACCTGATCCACATCCACATTGCAGAACAGGGCTATCTTTGCCTTGATCTCTTTGGACAGAAATCGGTCAGTGCGGCAAAGGAGGATATCGGGCTGTATGCCAATACTGCGAAGCTCTTTGACGCTGTGCTGTGTAGGCTTTGTCTTGACCTCACCAGCCGCGGCTATGTACGGGACGAAGGTCAGGTGAACATAGAGCACATTCTCTTTTCCAACGTCTGACTTGAATTGTCTTATTGCTTCCTGAAAGGGTAGGCTTTCTATGTCACCTATGGTTCCCCCTATTTCAACGATCACAACATCTACACCTTTGGCTACTGAAAGAATCCTCTCCTTGATCTCATCAGTGATGTGGGGTATCACCTGAACCGTCCCACCCAGATAATCTCCTCTGCGCTCTTTGGTTATGACCGAATCGTAGATCTTGCCCGTAGTGAAGTTGTTGTTGCAGCCCAGTTTGGCGTGTGTGAACCGTTCGTAATGGCCCAGATCAAGGTCGGTCTCTGCGCCGTCATCGGTAACAAAGACCTCCCCGTGCTGAAACGGGTTCATGGTGCCAGGATCCACGTTAATGTAAGGATCGAGCTTTTGGAGGGTTATCGTGAGTCCCCGACTCTCGAGCAATGCCCCAATGGCCGCAGACGCCAGCCCCTTGCCCAGAGACGAAACCACGCCACCCGTGATAAAGATAAACTTCATTGGAAAAGGCATATTGAAAGGAATCCTCCTATTCAAATTGCACAGCAAAGCGTGGCTATGCTCTGGCTAACAGAACAAGGGGGATGTGTCAAGGTGAAGAAGAAAAACCGGTTGACAATAGACTGAATTCTAGCTAACGTCTTGGAAATTCTACAACTTGTTGCAATCATTTATTTTTCAATGGCAGTTTTCTGTGCCATGAATATGGAATGATGGGCACGAAGTGTGATGTTTTCAAGCCGTCAGGCGCAACCTTCACTACGTGTCCAGTATTCCAATATTCCAATTGGGGCGAAGCCCCTAAGTTCAGCTATGCGAAAGGACGGTTTTGATGCATTCTAGATCCAGGAAGAAAGTAGAACAGCTTATGCGAAAAGGGGTTGCAGTACCCAACCCCGAGAGCGTGCTGATCGGAGATGAGGTTGAACTGGATCGCATTGCAGGCGATGGAGTGGTTATTTATCCGGGCTGCAAGATCTTTGGCGAAAAGACACTGATCATGTCCGGTGTCAAGCTTGGCTATGAGGGACCGGTGACGGTCGAGGATTGCCAGATCGGGCCGGACGTCGAACTAAAAGGCGGATTTTTTCGGCGATCTGCCTTTCTTGAAAAGGCCAACATGGGCTATGGGGCCCAGGTTCGAGATGGATGCATTCTTGAAGAAGAAGCAAACGGCGCCCACACGGTTGGTCTCAAGCACACCATCCTTTTGCCCTTTGTCACTCTGGGGAGCCTCATAAACTTCTGCGATTGCCTCATGGCAGGCGGAACCAGCCGGAAGAATCACAGCGAGGTGGGCAGTTCCTACGTCCACTTCAACTATACCCCAAATCAGGACAAAGCCACCGCTTCATTGATTGGCGATGTGCCTCGGGGTGTGATGCTCAATCAGCCTCCGATATTTCTGGGGGGGCAAGGCGGCATGGTGGGCCCGTTGCGGCTGGGATACGGGACGGTCATTGCGGCAGGGGTGGTCTGTCGTCGAGACGTCCTTGATGACCACCAGCTTGTGTTGGCTCAAGGCTTGCGGACCAACGCTGTTGGAAAGACTGACTTGGTCTCGGATTTTCATCCGGGCGTATATTCGCACGTTAAGGATCGGGTAATCAACAACATCAACTACATTGCAAACCTTGTGGCACTTAAGCATTGGTATGTATCGGTTCGTTCCCGGTTCATGAGAGGCCCCTCAATGGGTGAGATGCTGTACGAAGGTGTTTTGGATAAGCTGGACATGGCCCTGAATGAGCGAATCAAGCGCCTTAAAGCATTGTCCGGCAAGATGTCCGAGTCTGCCAAAAGGTATCAAAGTGTCATGAAAGGTAAAGTGAGCGAAAAGCTCCTAAGACAAAAACAGGAACTTTTTGACAGATGGCAGGAGGTTGAGGCCGTATTCGCCAAAAGTCGGGAGGATGCAGGAGATCCGTCTTGCCGGGAACCTTTCCTGGAACACATCGAAAGAGCCGTCAGGGAAAAGGGCTCTGACTACGTGGGAGTCATACAGGGGCTGGATGCCACCTGGTCGGCCGAGGGAACCAGATGGCTCCAGGGCATTGTTGATGGCATAAACCGACAAGTTCTTGACCTTATGCCATCGTTTTCCCTTGACATGCAATTCCGTTCTTCCTAAGTACTTGCCGCATCAAGAAGCGAGCTCAGTTCCTTTTGACAACAGCTTATATCTCGTTCGCTAAGGAGGCAAACCATGGGTAAACTATTCGGCACCGATGGAATCAGGGGAGAGGCCAACCGCCACCCGATGGACGCTGCAATGGCTTTTTCCGTTGGCCAGGCGGTCACTCATTTGTTTAAGAAGGGCGATCACCGGACTCGAGTGGTCATCGGCAAAGACACCCGCATTTCAGGCTACATGCTGGAAAGCTCGCTTGAGGCGGGCATCAGCTCAATGGGGGGCATTTCTTATTTAATCCGCGTAATGCCAACTCCCGGCATCGCTTTCATCGCGCAAAGCATGCGGGCAGACGCGGGTATCGTGATTTCCGCTTCGCACAACCCGTACCAGGACAACGGCATCAAGATCTTTGGGGGCGACGGGTTCAAATTGTTCGATGAGCAGGAAAAGGTTATCGAAGACCTCATCCTGGGCGGGAAGCTCCCTGAGATGGTACCTCATGCCAAAGATATGGGCCGGTCCTACCGCATGGAAGATGCCCTCGGGCGGTACATTGTTTTTTTGAAGAACACGTTCCCGCGTGACTTGTCTATGGAAGGGATGAAGATCGTCATTGATGCAGCAAACGGCGCCACATATAAAGTGGCCCCCTATGCTTTCACCGAACTGGGAGTCGACGTTGAAGTCATCCACAATGATCCCGACGGGCTAAACATCAACGACAACTGTGGCTCGCAGCATACGCAGGATCTGGAAAAACGTGTGGCGGAGAGCAACGCGGCCATCGGGCTGGCCTTTGACGGAGACGGCGACCGTTTGATAGCCGTGGATGAAAAGGGGCGCAAGATCACCGGTGATCAGATTATGATCATTTGCGCTAAGGTGCTCAAGGACCGAGGCAAGTTGAAAAACGACCTGCTGGTCAGCACCGTCATGAGTAATCTCGGCCTGACGATCGCCTGCAAGAAATACGGATTTAAGCACCATGCGTCCAAGGTTGGCGACCGGTATGTTTTGGAGGACATGCAACGGCTGGGCTCGGTGATCGGCGGCGAAGACTCCGGCCATATGATTTTCCTCAACCACCACACGACCGGCGACGGCATCCTGACCGCGATGCAACTGATTGCCGCAATGATCAAAGAAGACAAACCGCTTTCCGAACTTGCGACAATGATGGACGTCTATCCGCAAAAGCTAATAAACGTGGATGTCAAGAGCAAACCGGAGATTTCTACGGTGCCGCGGTTGGTAGAGGCAATCAAGCAGGTGGAAGCGGAACTCGGAGATCAAGGCCGCGTTTTGGTGCGCTATTCCGGTACGCAAAACTATTGTCGGGTGATGGTCGAGGGACCGACCGACAAGCTGACGGAAAAGCATTGCCGGCAGATTGCTGACGAAGTGAGCACACTTCTCGGCTGATTTGTGTGCCTGGTATTGAAGCGCAATAGCGGTTCAATATTATGTGTTTTTGGTATTTTTAGTTTATACATGGAAGGAGATCAGGGATGCCGTTCAAAGTTGTCGTAACACGGAATTTTAAGCATATGAGCGAAGTGGCAGCGGAGACTGTCAAGAAGAATATCATCC
>DAOVOU010000134.1 GCA_030629475.1 Desulfobacterales bacterium
AGAGAAAAGCCCAGGGAAGCTCGGCAGTTGCTCGGTCCTCTAATGGAACATGGGGCATGCTCCCTTCCGTAGCGTGGGGGCTCCGTCCCCCACAACAAGTGCCCCGCGGAGGGGGCACGCTACGACGACCGGTAACATGATGCTGTTCCTGCCCCGCAAATAACTCCGTCACTGTTCACGCACTATGGAACCGTTCCGAAAATTCCTATATGATCCAGCGAAGCTAAGTTTTTTTCTCCTCTTCCCCAAACGGCTTAAAAACGACTAACAGTTGTGGCAGCAGCGTCAGGGCGGCAATTAAGGCAATTAACATTGCCAATCCTGTCAGCAGGCCGAAATATATACTGGGAATGAAATTGGACAGAACCAGGATTGAAAAACCGATGATGATCGTCACTGAGGTATAGTACATAGCGTGGCCGATGCTTCCATGGCAGCGACGAACCGTCTTAATATAATTCCGATCGACTTTAAACTCGTGTTTGAATCTGTGGATATAGTGAATCGTGTCATCGACAGCAATCCCTACACTAATTGCCGCGATTGTAATGGTCATCATGTCAAGGGGAATATTCAGCCAGCCCATGACACCAAGGACCACACCAATGGAAAGCAGATTGGGGAAAATGGCGATCAGCGCTATTTTCAAAGACCTGAACAGGATCAGAAACATGCTCATCAACGCTAGTACGACCACTCCCAGAGTCAGGATCTGTGAACTGAACAGGCTCTGGAGCATATTGTTGTATAACACGAGCATCCCGGTTAAATGTGCATGCTTTTTCTTGATACCCAGTTTGCTGACCAGGTCATGCCGGATCTCTTTCAGCAACTTATCCCGCTTTAATGTTTTTTCTGAATCCCTGACTCGGATTGAGAAACGGACCTCATTATGCTCCACGGACACATAAGGTTTTAGCACCATGTTTTTGAAATTGTCAGGTATTTTGCTGTACAGCAGGGCCAGTGCAAAATTGTCTAACTCCTTGGCGTTGTTTAACTTTCTGCCGATCTTCATTATCGTTTCCAGTGACAGGACCTTGCCGGTTTCCGGCAGGCCGTCAAGATAATCATGGATTTTCTCAACCTGGGCCATCTTGTCAGAAGTAAACCAGTATTTCTCATCGTGTTGTGCTTCATCGAATTCATCAAAGTCCTCAAATTCATCCTCATTTTGGGCATCGGTTTCAGGTGCAACCTTTTGTGCTAATGCTTCGGGTTCATCCAATTCGATAATCACATCCAGCGGGGTGGTCCCACCCAGACTTTGATCAATAACTTTCATGCCCTGATAGATCTCGGTCGTATGTTTGAAGTAATCAATAAAGCTGTTTTCAACCGCCAGCCTTGAGATCCCGATGGCACTGACAATAAGGGTAATGCAACTTATTACCAGTATCATGACACCATGGGCTTCGGTGAATCTGGCTAAAAATGATGTCAATGAGAAGTGCGAGTTCCGTCTGGCCTGTGGAGTTCCTTTTTTCATCAGCATTAACAGGGCAGGAAAGAGCAGGAATGTCATTACGAGAGAGAGGGTAATACCGGCACTCATCATCCAGCCAAAGGTTATGACTGGCAGGATATCGCAGAACAGTAGCGAACCAAACCCGGCGATAGTAGTCAGCGCGGCATACAGGCAGGGCATCAGCATCAAAGAGACGGCATCGAGGATAAGCTTCCGGTGCTCAGCTTCAGGGTTATTGAAATGGAGTTCGCGGTACCGCACGATCAGATGGATCGTAATCGCCATCGTGATGATAAGCTGTAAGGATATAAAGTTAGAGGATATAACAGTGACCTCCCAGCCAAACAATCCCAGCAGCCCCATCATAGAAATTGCAGAAAAAGCACAGCAGAGGATGGGCAAAAAGATCCAGCGCATTTTTCTAAAAACAACGCTTAAGGCGACGACCAGAAGAAACAATACCCCGAGACCAAATGTCTTAAGGTCGTTTTTGATAAAGCTGATCAGGTCGTCTGCGATCATGCTAATACCGCCCAGAAAAAGTTCGGCATCCTGACGGTAGTTGTCCATAATCGCACGAATTGCAGCAATATCCTGATGCCGGGTCTTTTTCATCTTGTCCCGGTGTTTTTGAAATTGCACGGCAACTTTTTTGAATTCAGCGACCTCTGCCGCAGACAGCCGGTTAGTGGCTTGTTTTTCCCGAAAATGGTTGCGACGGGTCAGTAGATCCTGATAGATTTCATCGATCGGGAATTTGATCTGGAGTGCTGTCGTCTTAAGATCGGGGCTGACCAGCAGGTTTTGGTAGAGGGGACTCTTACTGAACTCGATCCTGGCCAGTTTTTTGTCAACTGTTGGCGATTCGAGAGTCGGGAGATTGCTGGCCAGTTCCTTGAGCGGCACAGGCGGGCTTTCCAGCAGAGGGACGTCCAGTATTGAAACCACCGATGACACCCGTTCCACGTGCTTTAATTCGTCCCGCAGTCGGGTCAGGTTTGCCAGCACCTTATCTGAAAACAAGTCATCTTTGGGGGCATAGGTCATCAATAAATAATCTTGTAGTCCATAGCGGGAATTAATAAGCCGCGAGTAACGCAGGTCTATGTCATGCTCGAGAACCAGCGTTTCCGCTGATGCGTCAAGCTTGAAGTCCTTAGCCTTATAGCCGAGGAAAGAAACCACCGCCAGAAGACAGATAATGACGAGTCCCGGCCGCTCAAGGATGACCTTGTCGAAAAAACGTCTCGGCAGTGAATGAAGTTTTGTTATATGTTCCATGTGCGAGGTAAAAAGTTGAGCTTCAGTAAACTCTTCTTTTTTCAATGAGTTGCGGGGTTTCCGAGAGGTTTGTCCGCTGGTTCTTCGAGTTTTTCCAGAAGGTCGTCAATAGTGCCGCTGCTAAGGACCTGGTTAAATTGCGACCGGTAGATTGTGATAAGGCTGACACCCTCGATCTCTATATCATAGATCTTCCAGTTATGTTTTGATTTATATAGCTTGTATAGCATGGATATCTTGTTGTCTTTTGAGATAAGGTCGGTTGGGATGTGAATTTTTTTCTTGACCTGAATAGGGGCATTATAGAGGATCTTTTCATCTGTATAAGTATAACGAGTCAGTTTTTCGAGATATGATTCCTTCAAACGTTTGATAAAAAGCTCCGTAAATCTCTCTTTCTTCTCTTTGGCCAGGCCGGGCCAGTACTTTCTCCCCAAAGTCAGCTTAGCCATTAGGGAAAAATCAAAGATTGGCGTAACGATTTCGATGATTTCCTTTTTCTTTGCTTCTAATTCAAGTTCTTTTTTTTGCAAGACCGAAATCACGACCTCGAGCTTGCTTCTTAATGTCTCCTCGGCAGCACTTTTATCATCCGCTATGACCGTCTGGCTCAACATCAGCAAGCTCAAAACAGCATACAGCAGGCTTTTCATAATTCATTCCTTTTTTTGCATATTGCGTCTTGCTTATATGCATTCCAACGGGACTCATTTTATGTCCCCCTGTACCAAGAACCGTAACTTCTCAAAAAACTCGGGTAAACTATAATTTGCGACCATTCGCACCCTCTTGCCCCATGTCATTTCGACCGAAGGGAGAAATCTTGATATGCTATCGTTGCGGACAGGATTTCTCCCTGGCCCAGACCCTGGCCCAGACCGGGTTTTTCTCTCCGTGGCATTGTCCAGCTTCTGTCGCGCCAGGGCGGGCGCTACGCTCGAAATGACAAAATGGGGGAGTGAACACTTGCATGCAGTACCTATTTTACCCGGATTTATTGAGAAGTTACCAAGAACCCTGCTAATGTCATAAATAGAGAGGTTTTCTTTGCGCAATGCGATGACGCGTTCACGATTCATTAATGGGCACAAATTGAAAGTCAACCAACAGTGGCATTACACCGAATGCCGTTTGATAGTGTAACCGTTCACGGTTCAGAGGTTCAGGGTTCACCGAAAATCTGAACCGTACCGCCTGCCTCGCAAGCTTGACGAGCGGGCAGGTGATTCGCAAGTTCTGACTGGAGAAGGCATGAGAATAGATCGATTTGAGGATATTGAGGCCCGCCCGCCTCGCCTAAGCTCGCGATGGCGGGCAGGCATGGCAGTTGGCCCAGGAGCTAACTCGCAAGGTCTAGAAAGGTAACCCTGAACCCTGCCCGCCATTGCCAGAGACCTGCCCGCCATTGCCGTGTTTGCTGGCATTGTAGTTGCCCGGCGACCGTGGCGCTGGCAGGCGGGTGCCAGCACTCCAGTTCGGGTGCGAGCCAGGCGTTGGCAGGCGGGGGTGAACTCTGAACCTGTGAACGCCTACTTGATAGTTAAGCAAGGGCAGAAGATGTTTTTTTCAATAATCGCTCCATTGCTCATTGTATAGCATGAGGTGGAGCCCGAGATTCTTTTTGAAAGATAGCTGGAGTATTTATCGCTGAATTTAATTCTTTCGTCTAAAGCCTCTGAATAGACACCGGCCAGCCCGAGTATAAGCTCGCACACTTCCCTCACCACATATTCATCCCCGATATGGGCGCAGATATAGTCGCAGAGATGGTTTTCCCTGACATAGCGCTCAAAAAGGGGACTCGCCGTTCTCCTGACAAGGAACCTGAGGCCGCAGGCAGCGGCGATAGAAAGATCAAGCGCGTCATCAAAGACAAAGGCTATCCGGTCACGGGTAATCTCATATATACTTTCGATATGGTTGACGGCTTCGATCTTATTGGGCAGGCTGTAATACACAAACTGGAAGTGTTCTCTTCCGGAAAGCTCAAACGCAGACTTATTGTACTGGCCCGTGATAATGCCGAACAAAGGAAGTTCATCGGACTTCAGCCAGTGGCCAAACCTGAGCAGGTTGGTCCCCATTGAATCAGGCTCAGCATATGCGCTGTGCGTGCCCTCCCCTTTTACGCCGGCATTAAACACACCGTCCCAGTCAAAAAGGTATACTTTTATGTTTTTAAGCTTTTCCGCTATCTGCGAAGCAGGTGTGATGAACTCGCCCCCGGCTTCTGAAAAAACCTTTTCAACACTTTCCGAAGATGTATTCATCAAGAGAGCAGGTCCTGTTTTATAAGGTCCTGGACATCTATCATTCCGATGAATTCATCATTGTCCAGAACAATGATATTATCGACCTGCCTGTCCTTGAAAATCTTTACAGCTTGGTACAGGAGCTCGTCTCCGCTAATCGTGAGCGGGGGATTATATGAAAAATCGGACATCTTTTTATCCATAAAGGATTCTGGATCACGATTGAGCTGTCTTCTTAAGTCGCCGTCAGTAAAAATACCAGTAACCCTGCCGCTGTTATCAAGCACGGCAACAGCCCCCAGCCTGGAATCGGTCATCTGGACCATTGCGTCAAACACGGTATCCTTCAAGCGAACCGCGGGTTTTGCTTCTCTTATGATTTCCTTCACGCGCGTGGTCATGAGCTGCGTGTGTATCTCAAACTCCCTGATCCCCACCGTTGTGAAACTGTTTTCAGTAAGCTGTTTCATGACCTTCCAGGGAACCGTGCAGGTATGGACGCCAATGTTTATGGCGTTCCGGACATGCTCCGGGTGCCGGACGGATGAAAACATGATTTTTGTATCATAGCCGTAAAATTCAACAGCTTCCACGCACTGCTCTATCAGGGCGAGGGCGTCATGTCCTTCATCCTGAAGGCGTCCGACCAGGGGACAGACATAATCAGCGCCCGCAGCCATTGCCATATATGCCTGCTGGAGTGTGTACACCAGATGGACATTCACTCTCATCCCTTCATCTTTCATTTGCCTGCACGCCCTGACGCCTTCCAGGGAAACGGGGGTTTTAAAAACCGTTTGTCCCTTATCCAGCCCCAGTCCTATAAGACGGTGAGCCTCCTTCACGATCTCTTCACTGGTATCGCCCAGCGCTTCAATCTGCAGTACAGGAACTATCTTGGACAGTCTTACGATTGTGCCGTCAACATCGGTAATGCCGTGACGATGCATGAAAGTGGGTGTTGTTGTCAGGCCGGCCAGAAAACCGAGTTTAAACGCCTCTTCAATCTCCTTTATGTCTGCTGAATCTAAATAAAGTTCCATGGTAAAAATTCTCTTTCCTTTTGGTCTATTCCTGAAGGTTTCGTTAAAAGTCTGTTTTGCTCACTCACAAAATAAACGTCTCCGAATTTCTACAACCTATTGAAATCAGAGAATTTTTAGTGGCAGCCGGTTTCTGCCATCCAGATGGAATAATGGAATGTTGGGGATAAAAAGCCGAAAAGAATCATTTTTTAATTGTTTTTCTTCCTCCCCGCCTGCCATCGCCACATACGGCATGCAGTGTACATGCTAGCATCTCTGGCAATGGCGGGCAGGTTTTGCCAGAACCCATTATTCCATCATTCCATCATTCCAATATTCCAATTGTGAGCGAATCGAACTAAGTTCAAAA
>DAOVOU010000052.1 GCA_030629475.1 Desulfobacterales bacterium
GGAAAAATCTCCTTGGATAATTCTCGTCAGGGCTAAAAACAGGCTATCATCTTCGGTCACAGTCACCACATCACGCGTGGCAATGTCTTCCGCGGTCAACGTCTTCTCGGCATTTTCATCAAAGGTTTTCTGGCAGTCGGACAAGGAAAGTATACCGATCAACTGGCCCGGGGCATCAACTACAGGGAAGGTATTAAACTTGCTGTGGTATACAAATTCCCTGAGTTGTTTGAGCGGCATATCTGAGCGGATCGTTTCTATTTCTCGCCTCATAGCCCGGCCTACGGGTATGTTTTTTAGTTGGCTGACTTCACGATCTGATTCTATCTCGACTCTATGGTATGTCGATTTGATTTCTTGAACCTTCTGGTTATAATACTGGATGACCTCCCTGCGATCTAGCATCCCTATCAAAATCGTGTGGTCTTCTTCCTTGACAACAGGGAGCCTGTGAAGGTTGCGAATGGTAAATTTCTTGAGTACTTCATTCAGATCTTCAGAGGGTGTTGTGACGATGATATCCGGGTTGGCGATATCTTCCATGACCACAAGATCGCCAATTGCCTGATCGAAGAGGATGCCTCGAATATCGTTAATGGAGAAAATGCCCGTCAGCCTGTTTTCCTTGTTCACCACCGGGAAGTAATGCTGATCGGTCGAAGAAAACATCTTTCTGAAAGCCGAAAACGGCATATCTTCAGGGACCAATTCGACCTTTCTCACCTGAGGCATAAGTTCTTTCACCCGAATGGTGCCAAGAACGTCAACAAAAAAGTCTCCGCGGTGTGCATTGGAGTCTATCTTGGTTCGTACCTGCTTTACATAAATGGTCCATTTCCGTGAAAGCAAGAAAGCAAGGGAGCAGACCATCAGGCTGGGCAGCAGCAGATGATATGAGTTCGTCATCTCGCTAACAAAGATAATGGTTGAGATTGGGGCATTGGAAACAGCGGCAAAGAACCCCGCCATGCCGACCACCACAAAGGCCCCAGGCTGTGTCACAATCCCTGGTACAATGGCATGGAAGGTCCTGCCTACTGCCCCTCCCAAGGCTGCGCCGATGACAACAGACGGGCCAAAGACACCACCGCTGCCCCCGGAACCGATGGAAAAAGAGGTGGTGAATATCTTTCCTATGGCTATGCCGAGGAGAAGAAGTATGGGCAGTTGATTGTCCAGGGCCATTTGAGCAAAGCCGTAGCCAAAGGACAAGGTTTCAGGGAGAAAAAAACCGATGGCTCCTGTACACAGGCCTCCAATGGCCGGCTTGATATGATTTGGGATCTTTACGGCCCTGGCGATGCGTTGGACGCCATAAAAGGACTTGATATACAGTATCCCCCCTCCAACCAAGACGAATGCAAGCACAATGTAAGGCCCCAGTTCCAAGGGGTTTTGAAAAACAAAATCCTGAGATTCAAATAGCGAACCCCATCCAAAGAAGAGGCAGAAGAGGCAGTAGGCAACGACCGAAGAGATGCCAGCCGGGATGATCACCTCTGATTCAAATTCCGGGTCACGGTAAAGCACCTCGGCCGCAAAGAGGGCCCCGGCAAGGGGTGCCCGAAAGATGCTTCCCACGCCTGCTCCTATGCCTGCCGCCAACATGATGCGACGCTGCCGATCAGAGAGTTTCAACTTTGTCGCAAGGAACGAGCCAAATCCGGCCCCGATTTGAGCGATGGGCCCCTCGCGACCTCCTGAGCCGCCAGAGGTTATGGTGATCGCAGAGGCGATGGTCTTGATAAAAGGTATTCTTCCTCGGATAAACCCGCCCTTATTGTGATAGGCATCGATGGCCGCATCCGTGCCATGGCCTTCTGCCTCGGGTGCAAAGGTATACACAAGCCATCCGCTCATAATGCCTCCCAGAGCCGGGAGAAAGAAGAGCATCCAGCGATTAAAGGGTGTGTCCGTTGGGTGGAAAAGGTGAGGCTCTCCAGCAGGCGGGGGCGGGCGGTAGCCTGCTATTTGATCCATGAAGATATGCGAGCCCATCTGGCATAGATACTGAAAGGCCATAGCGCCCAGACCGGCAATGAGTCCTATCAGGACATAGTAGAATATCCATTTCCCTGCCGTGGTAATGCGGGTACTTCCGATCTTCAGAATGGAATAGCTGGACCGCCCTTTCTTTTTCAAAGGAATTGCCTTTTTATTCAATCTTTGGTACTGGACGTTTCGTTATTCGGGAATCGTTATTCGTTCACCAAAACCCAATCACGAAGGTACGAAAGCACGAAAAAAGGGGTTTATTTTTTTAGCCCTTGGGCCTTTCGTGTTTTCCCCTTTTTGTGTTTTCGTGGTAAGTTTTTTTCACGATTCACGAAAAGCGTAGATCTATTAATTTATAATGAGGCTCATACCCTCGGTCAAGAGAAAAGGTTCGAGGAGATTGAGGAGGGGCTAATGTTCTTATCCGAACGAATCAAGGCGATCAAGCCGTCTCCTACCCTGGCCATAAACGCAAAGGCTGTGTCCATGAGACAGGCGGGTGTGGATGTGATCAGCTTCGGTGTTGGAGAACCCGATTTTGATACCCCCAGACACATCAGGGATGAGGCCATGCGGGCCATGGAGGATGGATTTACACGATATACGGCCGTGGGTGGTATTCCTGAGCTTAAAGATGCTATCATAGAAAAATTTCGGCGCGATAACAACCTCAGTTACGAACGTGACGAGGTAATGGTTTCCTGCGGAGGAAAACACGTTCTCTACAACCTGGCTCATGCCTTGTTGAACCCAGGCGATGAGGTGATAATCCCTGCCCCGTACTGGGTATCCTATCCACCGATTGTGATTCTTGCTGGTGCTGATCCTGTGATTGTTAGAACAGGGGAAGCAGATGATTTTAAATTGTCGCCAGAGTCTCTTGAGACGGCCATTACGCCTCGAACAAAACTGTTGATTCTCAACAGCCCTTCCAACCCGACTGGTTCGGTCTACACCGAATCCGAGTTGGATGCCTTGGCCAAGGTGATCTTAAAATATGATATTGGGGTCGTTTCAGATGAAATCTATGAAAAACTGATCTTTGACGATAGATCCTTTTGCAGCATTGCCCAGGTGAGTGAGGAGGTAAAATCTAAGACCTTTGTCGTAAATGGGCTATCCAAGACCTATGCGATGACTGGCTGGCGCATCGGATATGTGGCCGGAGCGCGTGAAGTCATTGCAGGGATGACAAAAATCCAGAGCCAGAGCACCTCAAACCCCAACTCCATAGCACAGAAGGCTGCGGTTGCGGCCTTGAACGGACCACAAGGTTTCATCCAAACCATGGTCCAGGCCTTTGACGAGCGGCGGAGATACCTATTACAGCGCTTGAATGCCATTACAGGAGTCCATTGCAATGTGCCTGGCGGGGCCTTCTATGCATTTCCGAATTTCAGCTATTATTTCAGTGCCAAGACGGAAGGAACAACCATAAAGGGTTCCGCCGGCCTTTGTGAGCACCTTTTAGCCGCAGCACGGGTGGCCCTGGTACCAGGAATAGCCTTTGGTGATGACAGTTTTATAAGATTTTCCTATGCAACAGGTCTTGGAACCATAAAGGAAGGGCTCGACAGAATAGAGGATGCTCTTGGGAAGCTGGTTTAGTCAGTGGACAGGGCTCAGTAGTCAGTGGTCAGTGGACAGTAGTCAATGACCGTTGACTGACCACTGACCACTGACCACTGATCTCTAAACCTAGCGGGTTTTTCTCTTGGATGCCTTGAGTGGATTGATCCTGGTATTTTTGGTCTGGGTTTCCTTTGTAACGTGGGTGGCGAAGTTGCAATCGCCATTTCTCCACTTGACCAAAGGATCCGGACAGGCCGTGCAATACCAGCCGGAAACGAACTCTGAAGCGCGGCTACATCCATGGCATTCCTCCACGATTTGGTGGCAAACCCCACCATTAAAGGAACAACCTTTCTTGGTCATAAAGATGCACTCCAACCCTTTCTTTACACTTGTACAAACCATCGGAATCACCTCCCTTCGATAGCAAAAATCTTGGCGTTCTTATCAACCCATTTTGGGCTTGTCAACAAGATTATGTACACTTTATGGCAACGCTATTCCACCAGAGCGGCCTTGCTTATCGAGAAATCCGCCATTTGTGAATTGAAAACCTGTTGAGTGGCCGGCTTTTTGCATGACATTCATGGATGGACACGAGGACGGAAGCTACTGTTGTATTTGAGGAACACTGATGATAAATTGAGTATTTACAATTCAAGAATCAAGAGCTTGTTCTTCAAATAGTCAATCGTCAATCGAAAATCGTCAATCATAGATGAGGTGAACTATGCCGGTCTTTATTTGGAAAGGAGAAAACAGAAAGGGGACAACCCAGAAGGGTGAAATAGAGGCCCCTCATGAGAGGGCAGTGCGTGCGCAACTGGGTCGTATGCAGATAAAACCTACGAAGATAAAGCAAAAGTCGAAGGATCTTTTTGAAAATGTCTCCTTCATGCAACCCAAGGTACAAACAGCCGAGGTGGTGGTGTTTGCAAGACAATTTGCAACCATGATCGATGCCGGACTCCCGCTGATTCAGAGCCTTGATATTCTGTACTCCCAGCAAGAGAACAAAACCTTTAAGAAAACCTTGAAGGAGATCAAGGACTCTGTGGAACAAGGCTCAACCCTTGCGGATGCCCTAGGAAAATACCCCAATATTTTTGACGACCTGTTTGTTAACATGGTTGCAGCCGGCGAAGTGGGCGGCATCTTAGATACAATCTTGGATCGCCTTTCCGGTTACATGGAAAAGGCCATGAAACTGAAGAAACAGGTCAAGGGAGCCATGACCTATCCCATTATTGTCCTTGTTATCGCCGCTCTCGTGGTCGGTGTGATCTTGGTCTTTGTAATCCCGGTTTTTCAGAAGATGTTTGCTGATTTTGGGGGGGCCCTTCCAGTCCCTACCCAGATCGTGGTGGGCATTAGCAACTTTGTCAAAGGCAATATCCATTACATAATCGGCGCAGTCGTGCTTTTTGTTTTTGCATTCAAGCGGTTTTATTCCACTGAAAAGGGACGTGTGTTGGTGGACGACATTATGCTCAAGCTGCCTGTCTTCGGCCCCCTCTTGCGCAAGGTCGCCGTGGCCAAGTTTACGCGGACCATGAGCACCATGATCAGCAGCGGGGTGCCCATCTTGGAGGCACTGGACATAGTGGCAAAGACGGCGGGCAACAAGACCGTTGAAGCGGCTATCTACAAGGTCCAATCGGCTATCACAGAGGGGCGCACGATGGCAGACCCCATGAGTGAGAGCGGGGTGTTTCCGTCCATGGTGTGTCAGATGGTGGCAGTGGGAGAGTCTACAGGGGCCCTGGATGCCATGCTGGGAAAAATAGCCGATTTTTACGATGATGAGGTAGATGCTGCAGTTGGGAATCTGACCGCTATGATTGAGCCGTTTATGATGGCGTTTTTGGGTGTTACCATCGGTGGGCTGGTTGTTTCCATGTATTTGCCTATTTTCAAGATGGCGAGCATAGTTGGCGGATAGGGCCAACGACTCGGGCCCAGTCTCAGATTTGCCTATATCCAAATATCCCTGGACACCCTGTCAACAGGGCCAAGGGAGCACCTTCACCCTATACCTCCTATACCTCAACAGAATAGACCCGCCGGGCCTTTTATCTTGACACCTCCAGGCAAATACGTTAGCTCAATCGCGAATCGAATAACGAAGTGTTTATTGTGTTTGTAGTGTTTATTGAGTTTATTGAGTTCATAGGACTTTAACACAACAAACTCAACGAACTCAAGAAACTACCTATGTCAAAAAAGGCAGTGTGATAAGACTTGACACAAATTCTAAGGTCTTACCCTACGAAGACGGACAGCTCCACTATGGACGAAACGAGTGAAGTAATCCGCCAGCGACGTGAGAAGTCAAGGGCGTTGGCTGATCAGGGTATTGAGCTTTATCCCAACGACTTCAAGGTGTCACACACAGTTGACGCTGTACGGAAGTACATTCATGAGCAGGCAGGGGCCGTGGACAGTACGGCCATGTTTGCCATGGCAGGTCGAATAACGGGACTCAGGTCTTTTGGAAAGGCGACCTTCATTCATTTTAGAGATTATACAGGACAGCTTCAGGCCTACATAAAACGAGACGAGATTGGCAAGGAGGCATATGCCCTGTTCAAACAGTTTGATGTTGGCGACTTTATTGGGATAAAGGGAAATGTGTTTCAGACCAGGACGGGTGAGTGGACCATTTTGGCCAAGGAGATTCGACTCCTTTGCAAGGCTATCAGACCTCTCCCTGAGAAGTTCCACGGATTGAGGGATCCGGAAAAACGCTACCGTCAAAGGTACCTTGATCTCATCATGAACCCGAATGTTCGGGATATCTTTATCAAGAGGGTCTGTATCATTCAAGCTTTCCGGAATTTTCTCTTGGAGCAATGTTTCTTAGAGGTGGAGACGCCTATGATGCAACCCATACCCGGGGGGGCTGAGGCAACCCCTTTCAAGACCTTCCACGATGCTCTGGGGATGGAACTTTTTTTACGGATTGCACCAGAGCTTTACTTGAAGCGATTGGTGATAGGGGGATTTGATCGGGTCTTTGAAATTAATCGCAGTTTTAGAAACGAGGGGATCTCAACCCAGCACAATCCCGAGTTTACCATGCTGGAGCTCTATCAAGCCTATGCGACCCACAAAGACCTTATGTCGCTTACCGAGGAGATGTTTGGATTCGTGACGCGGCAGGTTTTGGGAGAGATGCACTTTACGTATCAGGGTAACGCGATTGATATGACCGGGCCATGGCGTCGGTTAATGCTGAGAGATGCTTTGAGCGAGCTGGGCGGCATTGAACCTTCTATGTTGGATGATCGCGAGCGTTTGCTCGATTTTGCCAGATCAGAAGGGATTGAGATTAGAAAAACAAGGCGAGTTGGCAAGATCCTGACGAAATTATTTGATGTGTTGGTAGAACCGAAGCTCATTGAACCGACGTTTGTTATAGGCTATCCTGTTGAAATCTCACCCCTTGCCAGGAGGAGCAGTTCAGACTCCAACATGACGGAGCGATTTGAGCTCTTTATTGGAGGGCGAGAGATTGCCAACGGGTTTTCGGAATTGAATGATCCGGTTGACCAAAAAAGGCGCTTCTTGGATCAAGTTGCCGACCGAGAGGCTGGTGACCAAGAAGCTCACTATATGGATGAAGATTACGTGACGGCACTCGAATACGGCATGCCTCCGACAGCAGGCGAAGGTGTTGGGATAGACCGATTTGTAATGCTGCTGACCAATGCGGCTTCTATTCGTGAAGTGGTTCTATTTCCGCAATTGAAAAATATTAGTCATTAACGAAAAAGAAAGCTCACTTCTCCTAACGAGACATCGAGTTATGTCATTTGAATTTTTTATCGGCTTTCGATATCTTCGGGCCAGACGAAAACAGGCTTTTATTTCCGTTATCACATTCATTTCCGTCGCAGGGGTTATGCTTGGAGTAATGGCCATGATGGTCGTACTGGCGGTGATGACGGGATTCGGGGCAGACATCAGATCCAAGATATTGGGGGCAAATGCCCATATCAGGGTCATGAGCCGCATTGGCAAGTTAGACCAACATGATGAGGTCATGACAAAGATTGAGGCCGTGGAGGGTGTAAAAGCTACAGCTCCTTTTGTTTACAGCCAGGTCATGCTCCGTCGTGGTTCTCATGTTTCCGGGGCTATCCTGAGAGGGATTGATCCTTCGCGGGCCGGACGAGTAGTGGACCTGGAAAAGAATGTTAAGGAGACCGATTTGCGGGTTTTGGGGGGCAGTGAGGTGCCACGCGGCATCATACTGGGAAAGGAGCTTTCCCGGCTGTTGACGGCGTATCCAGGAGACGAAGTGTACGTCGTATCACCCTTTGGTGGCAGCCTGACCCCCATTGGAGGCCGCATACCTCATATGAAGAAGTTCAAGGTCGTGGGTCTTTTTGATTCAGGCATGTACGACTATGACACATCCTTTGCCTACGTTTCCATTGAGTCGGCCCAGCAACTCCTCAGGCTCGGGCAGTCGGTTCATGGCATAGAGGTTAAGGTGGATGACATTTACAGTGTTGATAAGATCTCAAGGTCTGTTCTCGATCGTCTGGGTACTGCCTATTGGACACAGGACTGGATGCAAATGAACAAGAGTTTTTTCTCGGCCTTGAAACTGGAAAAGGTTGTGATGTTTATCATCCTGGTCTTGATTATTTTGGTAGCCGCCTTCAATATCATCAGTACCCTGATTATGATGGTGATGGAAAAGACAAAAGATATTGCAATACTCAAATCCATGGGTGCCAGTAGTAAGAGCATCATGAAGATCTTTATGTTGAATGGTCTTGTCATAGGCGTTGTTGGTACCATCCTCGGAATAGCGGGAGGCAGCGTGCTTTGTTTTCTATTGAAGCGGTACGAATTTGTGAAACTTCCGAGCGATGTGTACTACATTTCTACGCTTCCCGTCAGGGTGCAGGTGGGCGATGTGGCCCTGATAGCCCTGTCTGCCATAGCCATCAGCTTTTTGGCCACCCTCTATCCCTCCTATCAGGCGTCCAGATTGGACCCTGCGGCAGCCATCAGGTATGAATAGCCAGCAGCCACTGATAGATGTCATAGATGTCCGAAAATCCTTTATTACCAATGGTAATCGTGTGGACGTATTGCGAGGTGTAGATCTGAAAATTTACGAGGGAGAGATGGTTGCTATTGTGGGGGCTTCTGGTGTGGGTAAGTCAACACTTCTCCATGTGCTGGGTACCTTAGAACGACCAGACCATGGCGAGGTCCACTATAAGGGAGAAAGCGTTTTTACTTACGATGAGCAAAGACTCGCCTCTTTTCGCAATCAGACCATCGGCTTTGTGTTTCAATTTCACCACCTGCTGCCAGAATTCAATGCTCTGGAAAATACCATGATGCCCGCCTTGATTAGAGGTATGAATACCAAAGAGGCGTGTGAGCGGGCCGAAGCTATCCTGACTCGGGTTGGTCTGAAGGATCGTCTTGGACATTATATTGGGGAACTATCAGGGGGAGAGCAGCAAAGGGTGGCTGTGGCCAGATCTCTGGTATTGAAACCATCGATACTGTTGGCGGACGAGCCCACTGGTAATCTGGATACCAGGACTGCTGAGTCGATACATGATCTTTTGATCTCGTTGAACCGTAATGATGCCATTACAGCGGTGGTAGTCACCCACAATATGAAGTTGGCTGATAAGTTGTCCCGCAGGGTGACACTAATA
>DAOVOU010000028.1 GCA_030629475.1 Desulfobacterales bacterium
ACCAATTGTCTATTCACAGAAAGCAGGCCCAAGAGGGTGGGCTGAAATGATTCACACGATCTTAGCTCTTAGCTCCACTTCGCTCCGCAATTGGCCCGCCCTGCCCGCCCTGGTGCGACAGCGAATCGAAAATGCTGATGCAAAGCAAACCCGGTCTGGGCCAGGGGCGCAACAGAAGTTGGACAATGCCTCCGAAAGAAAAACCCGGCCCGCCCTGGCGCGACGTGCTTAAATTAATCTACTAAGCTTATAATCCCGGTCTGGGCCAGGGTCTGGGCCAGGGGGGACAGGGGGGATTTTGGAGCAGCTTTGACGCGGTCCTGGGCCTTTGCCTTTCACACATTGACACCGGAGCGTCTTTGCACTAAGCTATACTCACCCAAAAGGAAGTTTTCAGCATTTTGCCGTCTAATATCACTTAAATGGGGACATTGTGTGCTTTGCCAGCACGTCGAGCCAGATTGTGTTTCACCGGGAAATTGTTGCGAGATTCGAGATTAACACAATGGCAAACTAATACGAGCAAGAAAGGAGATTCTATGAAAGGCAGGAAGCTTTATGTTGGAAATCTCAGCCAGTCTGTAACTAATGATGAGTTGAAAGAATTGTTTGCCAATTATGGTGACGTTGAGAAAGTCAATATAATTGAAGGGAAAGGTTTTGGATTTGTTGAGATGTATAGCCGATCAGAAGCTGACAGAGCAAAACAAGCATTGAACGCTTCCGAGTTCAAAGAACGCACTTTGAAAGTTAACGAAGCTCGCCCGCCCAGAGGTGGACGAAGAGGGGGTTATCGAAGATATTAAATATGAAAGATTATTACCACACCTTTCGATTCTACGAAGAGCTGAATGATTTTCTCCCTGAAGAAAAAAGGAAGAGGGATTTTCAGGCCTTTTTCCGCCCAAGAAGCACGGTCAAGGACGTGATTGTATCCCTCGGCGTGCCCCATACCGAGGTTGATCTAGTCCTTGTAAATGGGGCGTCTGTGGATTTCACATATCCCCTTGAAGGTGGTGAGCGCATCAGTGTTTACCCCGTCTTTGAATCATTTGACATTCGTCCCTTCAGGAATCTGGGGTCCAACCCCTTGAGAGATTTGAGATTTGTTACAGACGTCCACCTTGGCAGGCTAACAAGGTACCTGCGGCTTTTGGGGTTTGATACCCTCTATTGCAATGGTTCCGATCCCGGGGACCTCATCGAGGTTTCTATCCGGCAAGCTCGCGTGTTGCTTACCCGCAGCAGGCGTCTTTTGAAACACAAAGTCATAACTCGTGCGCTTTTGGTGAGAGACGTTGATTCCACAATACAGCTCAAAGCCATCTTCCAGCGTCTGGATCTGTATGCTGAAGCACGCCCCTTCTCAAGATGCCTTTGCTGCAATGGGCTCATTGAACCGATCTCAAAGCAAGAGGTTGCCCACAGACTCCCCCCAAGGGTGAGGGCCGGCTACGAGACATTTTTCCTGTGTAGCTCTTGTAATCGGGTTTACTGGAAAGGGACGCATTTTAGGCGAATGAGCCGTTTCGTACAGGATGTGCTCGGAGGCTAGCGGAGTGGAGCTAACTTCTTATTGACTTCGTAGTCAGAATCCTGTAAACATTTATCTTGTGGATCTCGGAAGAATTACGGACGTTGGCGTGGCTGCAGCAGCTCGGGCAGGCGAAATCCTTCGCAATTACTGGGGCAGGACCCATACGGTAGAAAAAAAAGGCGCAATCGATTTAGTGACCGAAGCCGACGTGGCCTCTGAAAATGCCATTATCCAGCTTATCCGGGCTATGTTCCCGGACCACACCATCCTGGCCGAGGAAAGTGGCGTAACTCCCGGGACAGACACCCATGAGTGGATCATAGATCCCTTAGACGGTACTACAAACTACGCCCATCACCTACCCGAGTTTAGCCTATCCATCGCCTTTGCCTTTGAGGGGGATATTGTATTTGGCGCAGTTCTGAATCCGGTTACCGGAGAACTCTTCTGTGGCACCCGAGGTCAGGGGGCGACGCTTAACGGCCGATCCATTCGTGTCTCCAGCACAAAAACCCTCGGTGAGAGTTTGCTGGTCACAGGTTTCCCTTATAACCTCCAGTCCTTGATCCGCCCCTTGATTTCCCGATTCGAACGATGTCTCATGGCTGCCCAGGGAGTTCGCCGGCTGGGGTCAGCGGCCCTGGATCTGTGTTATGTGGCCTGCGGCAGATTTGACGGGTTCTGGGAACAGAATCTGGCCCCGTGGGATACCGCAGCAGGCATGGTTATAGCCCAGGAAGCCGGGGCAACAATCTCTGACTTCTCAAATGGACCTTACAGCATTGAAAAAAAAGAAATCTTAGCAACAAATGGCTTTATCCACCAGGAGATGACAGCGCTGTTGACCTTATCATGAGAAAAACGATTCTTGATTCAAAACTCATAACAAACAGGTTCGACTGCTTTGGGCACTATGACCCTGACGACACCATTTGCCGGAATTGGTGCCAGTTAAACATTCGCTGCGCTATTGTCCAGCATCAGTATGAAGAGCTTGAAATACTGGAAGATCTTTTCGACGCTGAGTTGGAATCGGACAGGGTGCAATAGCTTTTTCTACCAGCACCAGAGGGTGGCAAACCTCGATTTTTCCTGATAGGCCGCGTCGGCTTATTCCCTCTGCAAACTGCAGAAGACACCCCGTGCAACCTGTAACAATTGTGTCGGGTTTCACCTTTTCGAAGTCTTCCATCCGCCGATCCAGGATCTTCATCGATAGGGGGAAGTAAGAAAGGTTGAAATCTCCTCCGTGGCCACAACATTGGCCAGGGTGGGGAGCTTCCACCAATTGCACCCCGGGTACAGCCTCAAGGAGTCTCCTGGGGGCCCGAGTGATTCCCTGCCCAATCCTTAGATGACAAGGATCATGATAGGCAACCCGCAGAGGGCTTGTCCCCTCCGGGCTCCCAGCAGGCTCAACAGCTTTAAGGTGTACGTCAAAACCAAGGTAGTCCACCAGAAAGGTCATGGCGTCCATGTGCTTTTGGGCTATTGAAGCTGCAGCATCACGGGATGAAGGGTGGTCGGCAAATAGCGACGCAAGGGCCTTCAGGTGTGATCCGCAGGAGGCACACACGGTCAAAATGGCATCAAGTTCCAGGGACTCAAACACCTCGATATTTTTTTGGGCTAACTCCCGGGCAGTCTTTGTATCACCCGAAACATAGGCAGGCAACCCGCAACAAACCTGGTCTTCTGGTACGATCAAGCTTGCTCCCACGTAGCCCAGGATACGCACAAGGGCCCACGCCATATCCGGAAAGAGATAGTTGGCGCCACAACCCACAAAGAATCCAATCCGTGGGCCTTCCCCGTTGACAACAGCCCTGGATCGGAAGGCATCCAGAAAGGGAGTCCAGGCAATGGGAGGAACCGTGCTCCTTTCGGTGAAAAAGGAGAGGGGAAATCGAAGATGGAGTCCGCTCGTCTCAGGGATCTTTTTACACACCAGGGCCTGAAGGAGTGCACCACCCTTGAGAAGGACCTTGGCGGTCAAGTGCCCTTCCCTCATGCTTCTGAGGAGAGCATTCCGGGACTTGCTTCCCTTTTTGACCTCAAAGAGCCGCTGGCGACCCGATTGGATCATGAGGGTGGTCTCAACCCTGCTTGCACAAATCTGAGCACACGCTCCGCAGAGAAGACACCGCGAAACGATTTCTTCAAGACGGCCTGACCACCTTATAGTTCCCGCTTCTACAGATTCCAGCAGGGCCAACTTGCCACGGGCCACGTCAGTTTCTCTAAAGGTGGTCTGATAGACAGGGCACACGCTCATGCACTGGCCGCACCGCTTGCATCTATTCAGATCGGTTTTCATCCTCTCACGGTAGCTCTATCTCCGTAAGGTCCTCTGCCAGTACAAGTGGGCCGCGGTACGTTTTTCGACACTGCCTGGCCACATCGACTGCATCGCATTCAGGGTAAAAGTGGGTGAGTACGAGCTTTTTCACGCCAGCCCGGGTGGCGATCCGACCGGCCAGAGACGGTGTAAGATGCCCGGGAACCTTCATCTCGTCCGGAAAAGCAGATTCACAGATCAGGACATCCACCCCTTTTGCCAGTATCACCAGGTTGTCGCAAAGATCGGTATCCCCTGAATAGACAACAGATCTTCCGTCGTGTCCGGTGATGCGATAGGCAAGGCTCATGTCCGTATGGTTCACTGGAAGGCTGTCTACATCAAATAGGCCGCAGTCGAGGTGGTCGCGGCCCGTGGTGTCAAGTTCTGAAATCTTCAGCAGACCTGGTGCCAGTTCGATCCACTCTCCGTAGGCAACTCTGAGTTTTTCATAGAAATCCACAAATCCCTTGGCTGCCACAATGGTAAATGGCTTCCGTCGCCTGTAGGTGTGGGGGTACTTGGTGGCAAACAAGAAAGGAACCAGCTCTCCCGTATGGTCTGGGTGGAGATGGCTGAAAAAGATGTAGGAAAGCTTATTAATGGTGACCCCGACCTCAAGGAGTCGTCTCATGGTACCTGCTCCAGAATCAAAGAGGAGCAGGCTTTGGGCTATCTCAATCAAGACCGAGCAACTGCTCCTCTTCAAAGAGGGCACACACGTTCCTGAACCGAGTATCCTTATTTTCATGATCTACAGCACATTACACCCATGGAACGATGGAGTGTTGGCCCGCCCTGGCGCGACGTCTGCGAAACAAGCTACTGCGCTTGAAAACCAGGTCTGGGCCAGGGAGTACTGGAGTAGTGGCCAGCGAAAGCGAAAAAGGTGATTGCCCACCCATAACTCCATTACTCCACTACTCCAATTGGGGCAAAGCCCCTAAGTTCGATTTGTTCGACAATTGCCGTGCGATCCCTATTACCCTGTACACCACTGCGCCGGCCAGGTAAGCAATATCCTCTGTGGGCAGATACGAAGCAATCGATTGATCAAAATAGAGATTCGCTTCGGGCGGAAACTCTTCGTCCCCCTTCCACAAAGAGAGCACTACTGGCACGCGGGGAAATGCAAAGATCTTTAGGGCCTTGTCCCCAGGCGATGGCGACACCTGGCCGATCACCCGGGCAACCCCGTCCAGAAGGGAGGGTTTTCCTCCAAACCATTTTCCCAGCGGCACAATGGCTCGTTTCACAAAGGCCGCATAATAAAAAGAGCCAGAAGGCACCTCCCGGAAGGTAATCCACTGGTCCGCAACAGGCACTCCTCTGGCCGTGATCAAATAATGGAGGAGGAGCACCTGATCCTGGATCTTAAGAGGATCCGAGGTATCATCGAAGAAAATCGTGTCGTTGTGCACGGTGAGAGTGTATGTATGGCCCAGGTATGGTATTGGCACCCGTTTTATCCCGGTGGGAACCAGCTCCGGTGAAAGGCCCGCATTAGTGCAGCACGTTTCTATATCAAGTTTTGACAGGGTGTCGAGCGCCAGTGCCCGTGCCGTTTCATAATCATGTTGTGTTGGCATGTCTCAAATGTGTCCAAACCCATTCTTTCACAGACATGATGACACAAAGCACATGCTTAGTAAAGAGAGGAAAAGGTTGATGAGGAATCCAATAAAAAAAGGAGCCACCTTATCGGTTAACCCCTTGGTTTTATTGGCACGCCCGGCCCGACTCGAACGGGCGACCTACGGATTCGAAGTCGGGCTAACCACATGAAACTACAGGTAAAATATAGTAATAGCAGGTAACCTTGATGGACCGTCATATGCCGAGTAATCTTTGGACTATTTCCGGTCGCAGGCTGACAAGGTTTTCCAAGATCAAAAGGGCTTCCTCAAAACTGATCTTTCCGGGAATCAGATGAAGCATCTCCACGTATTACCTTCGGTTCACATTCGCAAAAAAGAAGGCGGCCTCCAAAAAAGACTTGACAAATCCACATAGCAGGATGTCATCTATCTCCCTGGCCCCATCTTGCATGCAACTCACTTCCTCCGTTTTGTAAAGGGGTAGGGGGATTTCAAGGCAGCCATTTATGGACAAGAGACGTCAAGGATGTGTCAGGCGGCAGCTTTTGAGATTTTCCAAATCAGGGTATTAGCGGAAGAGGATGAGCAAAATGGATGTACAAAAAAAACGATTCGGGATCATGGTTTCCGAGAGTCTTTTCACAGAATTCAAGAAACATGTATCAAAAGAAAAGACAACGATCCCGAAAATCATCGCTCAATTTATGATGAACTACACAGATTATCTGGATTCCTCCTTTCTCGATGGGGTAGAATCGTCTCGCAGGAAAGGAATAAGAAAGGCTCAGGTGACAATGATGTTGCCTGCGGATGTTTGCCTCGCGTTCAGAGAAAAGACAAAGAACGACTGTCTTTCGATAAGCGCGGTGATCGAGCGGTTTATGCATAACTATATCAGTTTCATGACAGCAGAAAACACGGGCGTTAGTCTAAAACGACCAAATCGGAATGCGAACATCCCAAACAGGAATCACAGTTGAACGTATGGGTGTAGAATCGGATTTTCAGTCGATGGATCAGCATCTTTCGAAGGCTCTTTCGCGCTTGCCGGTGAAGCTCGCTAAAATCCTAAGCTTTCGTTATGGATTGGGGAACGCGAAGCGGCACGATCATGATGAAACCGCCAAGAAACTGAATATAACAATGGAGCAAGCCGTGGAATTGGAAAGCAAGGCGGTCCGGAAACTGCGACATCCCAGACTCTCCAAACCTCTGGTTCAAACCTTTGATCGCCTGAATGATAAAATCTGGATGAACATATCGGAAAAAATTAACGATTTCAACAGCGTGGTTCTTCGAAAAAATTATTCCACAGAAACGGCCCGGAAATTGCCGGGGGAGATCCTACTGGTTATGCAGTGCATATACGGCGGAATCGAGAGTTGGCTTTCCAGCCACGCGTGTGAAACCGATGTCGCCTGGTTCCACAGCGATCGTTCCAACGATTTCATAATAGAAATTTGCTCTAAAATGAAACAAATCGACAGGGAACCCTTTTTCCCCATACCCGTTGGTTTTTTCCTGGATCGATTCCAGTTGGATTTCAACGTGTTGGGTTTGTTGATCATTCTTGATCAAAATCAACTCGATTTCTATCAAGGCCATATCGCCCCTCGGCCTCTTTCGAGTCTCGACATGCGGGCCATACGGATTCACCTCCTCTTATTATATCAGCATCCCGGAACAATGGTGGATTTCGATCAAATCATCCACGCATACAACGACCTTTACCTGGATGACGAACTAACCTTGAGTATCCTTCGATCAACAGTGGAAACAAAGACCAATCTGTTTCGCTTGACCGGAGACGGGAGATGTTGCGCCACCGGGTCGGTTGACGACATCGAGCCGTATGACCAGATGAACGAGAACTCGGGGTCGGAGGAAAAGAAGAGACCATATATATTCACGCGCCCCTGGTCTGAAACAAAAGCCGGGATTCTGGTGAAGGAAATCCTGGAGGCCAAAGGGATCTGTCGTAGAAAGGATATTTTGCTGTCATTTCAGGAAAAAACCGGTCATCGATATACCGCTTTCGAGTATGACGTGCCTGTCGTCAGCGCCGTATTATACAGCGACCCCGATATTGTGGAATTGGCACCGTCCATATACGGTCTGAAGTCGAAATTGAGGAAACAGGCACCGGAAGCATCTGATTTATTATTAAGCAACCGTGATTGTAGAAAATATGTCACTCGTCGCTATGCCGGGGAGCCTATGAACACATTTCCTCTCTGGACTGCGGCTATGGAGTTCAAATGGTGTATGTGGCTCGAAAGAAAGATGCTGGGCATGAAAAACGACGGATCCAAGCGTTATTACCATCAACATCGGTCTTATCAAAAGTTGTTAGAATCCTTGTTATGCGTATCCGATCCGGATCAATGGCCTATTGAGGAAAACGAGAAAACCATTTGGCGTTTTCGGAAGCAGGCATGGGGAATATACCACTATCGCATCCAGATTCCGGACGATATTTGGAAAAATATGTCATCGCTGCAGGATCTTTTCACGGTTGGTAACCTGGCAAAACAATTGGGATACATGAATTGCCTTCGCACAAACCAGGCGCTCGCGATAAGCCGGATCAGCAGCCCGACGGCTGTTAAGACTCTATCACTTCTCATAATATTGGAGATGCTTTCACCAGCGGAGAACTGGCAAAAAATGCATCACATTGGAGATCGAATGGATGAGCGACTGTTATCAATGATTCGGGAAATTCGCAAGAAAGGTTTTTTGCACTGGGATGACTATATCGGGCGTTCGCTAAGAGAGGATATCCAAAAGATGGAGGGAACAAAAAATATCGGATGGGTTGATGAGAAGATGATCAAGTGCATTTCGAGAGAGTTGTCCGGCAAACCCGTATCCTGCCATAACATGGATAAGAAATCCGAGAATAAAGAAAAAATAGAAAACAACAAACAGTCCGTAATAAAAAGCCAATTAAGAAAAAAAATCCCCAAGCAGTTGGAGTTGGCTTTTTGATAACCCAGTCCCTGCGTTATCGGTCGAAATCCTCGACATTCGATTAATTGCAACCCATTTTCGCGGGCAATGGTTTCTCCCCTTTCGACCGAGAACCCCACGCCAGGGGAGCTCATTTCCAACCGCCTGGTCAGTTCTCTAAGCGACATCCCCAACTCACTGACTGCCCTGTCTGCCGTGCCGGCACAGGCAGGCCAAAAGCAGAAAAGACTCCTTGCCTTCACTTTTCGTTGCTGCTTACCCTTGGGAAATATTTCACGCGGTTCCATCACGATGAATACCCATGCGTAACAGGCCGTTTGGGTCTCGGGCAGGAGTTTAGCCAGCCGATCGAGCATATCCTCCCGATCCCTATCATTTATGAATATCTTTCGACGCTCAATCCCACGGATCATGATGTGATGCAGGACACCCGGTGCGTCAAGGCGAGCTTGTCTTGGCATGGGATCTATTTCGCATCTACGCTTCCCTTTGTCAACTTAATTTTTTACCAGCGTCCCCATTGGGTCCCAGCGTCCCCATTGGGTCCCCCCATTGGGTCCCCATTAAAGTTGTGTCCGCCTCGGAGGCCAAGGCGATGGGCATTCGGGAGTTTGTTATGAAGCTACTTGTAAGAAATGAATCTGTAGTCCTTTTTTATTTTCCGAAAAGATCTTTCAAAAGCTTTTCCAGGGGTTTTTGCAATCCATCTTCTCCTTTACCTTCAGGCACCTGAAGCTTTTTTCGCAATTCCTTAATCCCCTTGTCTACAGCTTTTCGGGTGTAGTGCTTTGTGAGTGCTTCCAGCACATATTCTTCATCTAAGAAAGGTACCGGCTTCTGTATAGAGCCCTTTATCGTAATGGGCAGAACCATCCTTTTTTCGTGATCAAACAAAGCCTCCAACACATCGGCCTTTCGAGCCAGTTCCTGCGAGTGCCGCCTCGATAAAATCAGCTTACCTTTGAAATCCAAGGAGTTGGCATCTATGAAGCATTTGCCTTTCAGGATAGCAATCGAATCCGTCGCCTTGCTCGTGTGTATATTGTGAAGTTGCAAAGTCTTGAAGTTCAGCGTCTTTCCTATAATTTCAAGCTTGCCTTCCAGTGAATCGAACTGGGTTGAGTCATGTCTTAAAATTCCGTTTCGCTGCCCGGATAAAAAACGGCCTACACCTCTTAAGCCAAACAGGTTATCCAGAACGCTCTCCGCAAGATTGAAGTTTTTCAATTCTCCCCGAGAAACTTGAAACTCGCCATTTGCATGCATCGCCTGCTTTTTGTCCCCCTTTGTGCTGCCTCGCACCTCAAAGCGACCAGAGAGTCTACCGGAAAAGCTATCTTTGTATTCGGTCAAGTTATTTAGAGCTTCGCCCACTTCAATCCCTTTGAAAACAGGTTCAAAGGACCAACTGCCTTTTGCAGGCTCGTAAAATCCTGAGCATTGAATGGCTCCTTGAAAGGCCTCCAACTCCAGACCGGCGATCTTCAATTGATCCCGTGTATATTGAAGGTTTGACAATAGCCTCTCAAAGGAAACGGATAGAATCTCACCCTTTTCTATCTCGAGCTTGCCTGAGCCACCGATTTCATCGGCCTTTTTCTTTCCCTGCACTTCGATATTGACTGCCTCCATGACCCCATGACCGGTGGCCGCAGCTTGCTTCTGATCGCCCGAAGGGGGTATGTCAAATCCAAGTCGTTCAGAGGAGACTTGCAGCTTAAACGAAGCGTCTTCAGGGGTTCCGCGCAGAGAGCCCCTCAAAGAGAAACTCCCTTTAATTTGATAAGGGGACAACAAGGGCACTATGTTGTCCCAACCTTCGAGTGACACAGGGCGGGTTTGCAATAGAAAATCGAAATGCGGCTTCTCCTTAATCGTTATTTTCCCAGGAGCCGTCATTACTAGATTGTGCAGAATAAGCTGGAGTTGTCTAATATTGAGACGCTCCCCCTCCTTATCTGCCTTCCACACGATGGATAGTGGCATTCCGGCGGGTTTTTGAAACTGATCGCCATACTGGATTTTCATCGCGTTCATGTCCACTTTCGTTTCAATGTGAAATTTCTTCTGGCTCCAGGAGGATTGAAGGTTTATCTCTACGGGCCCTCCTATTTGTAACTCCTCTGGGAGGTTGCCAGACCTCTCGCCGCTTCCATCTCCCATTCGCTCTTGAAAAACGAGGTCCTGGAGTTCTATATCCGATTTTGAGACAATCTTTTCCCCCAAAGAGCCTTTGGCCTCGAGATTGATACTGAGGCTACCGGAAAGGACTTGCAGGGGCAGGCCCTCAGGAATGAAATATTTTAGGCTTTCAACGGTCAGTCCCTGGAAAGAAACCCGGATATCAAGGGGCATTTTTTCCAGCTGGAGCCCCTCTCCAATGGGCCCCACAGTCCCTTCGAGGTGGAAGTTCTTCCCGGGCGCTTCCGTAATGTTTGCGGCAACTTCAATGGATATGGGATACTGGAGTGACACATCCTCCACCTTAAGATCCAATCCGTCAATCGAAATGGGGCTGGCCCCAGGGAAAAGCATTTCATCTAGGTAAAGTATCTTGCCTTTCTGGATTTCCAATTCGTTGACGAGAAGTGCCGCCAACATGCCAGGGTCTTGAGGACCCCCCTCCTTCTGCTTGGGCTTCTCCTTCGAGGGCAGGGCCTCTTTTTTTGATGCTTCTTTCCCAGAGGTAATCAGATCGTCGAAGCTAAACGCCCCTTTTGTGTTCCGGGCCAAACGGATAACAGGCTGTTTCAGAATGATCTTCTTCACCTTAATTTGCTTTCTTATTAGTGGCAGTATCTGGACCTGAACCTGTAGGCTTTTAAGGCGTAAGAAATCCCCTTGGGAAAAGGCGGGGTTATCCGATATGCGAAGACCCCGGAGCTCTGCTCCCAGGCCTGTTAAAATGGTCATCTCGATGCTCTGGAAGTCAACTTCTCGAGGGAAATACGGTTTCAGTTGCGAAAGAATTGTGCCCTTGTATTTATTCAGGTCGATAATGAAAGGAGCGAGGGCCGCGAGGATAAGACATAAAACCAAGACAATAGTAAGGCCAATCGCTATCTTTTTCATCCTGCTACCTCCTCTTTGACAATATTTTTTCGTCAATACAAATTGGAACTTAGGGGCTTCGCCCCAATTGGAATGTTGGAAGACAAGACCCCAGAACA
>DAOVOU010000256.1 GCA_030629475.1 Desulfobacterales bacterium
ATAAACCAGCGATAGGGAGAAAACGAGGAAGGATACCTCGAAAAAAGAAAAATTAAGCAAGGGAGGCATTATGAAACCGAGGAAAATAAGGGACCGCATTTACTGGATGGGCTCTGTGGATTGGGACAGACGTTTATTTGATTCACTCATTCCCCTTCCAGACGGAACAAGCTACAATGCTTATTTAATTGAAGGCAGTGAAAAGACTGTTTTAGTAGATACAGTTGATCCTCCCATGGCGGAAGAACTTCTATCACAGCTACAGGGTGTGCCTAAGATCGACTACGTCATCTCACACCATGCGGAGCAGGACCACTCCGGAACAATCCCACAGGTTCTTGAAAAATACCCTGGGGCCAAGCTGATAACAACCCCCAAAGCAAAGGGAATGCTTATCGATCTTCTGAGAATACCAGAGGAGTGTTTCATAACCGTCAAGGACGCTGAGACTGTATCTCTCGGGGATAAGACCTTGAAGTTTATACATACTCCCTGGGTTCATTGGCCTGAGACCATGGTAACTTATCTGGAAGAAGATAGAATTCTTTTCAGTTGTGATTTTTTCGGTTCCCATATTGCGACAACCGATCTCTACGTCACTGATGAAGGGCGCGTTTATGAGGCAGCGAAGCGCTACTATGCCGAAATCATGATGCCCTTCCGGAAAGTCATCGAGAAGAACCTGGAAAAACTCGCGTCTTACGACATAGAAATGATAGCTCCCAGTCATGGGCCAATATATCCCCGCCCATCATTTATTATTGATGCCTATCGCAATTGGATCCTCGGCCCTCCTCTAAACACAGTGGTCCTGCCCTACGTATCTATGCACGAAAGCACGAGGCGGATGGTAGATTATTTTGTTTCGGCCCTTGTGGAAAGAGGTGTTAGGGTCGAACAGTTCAACCTGGCCGTAACCGATATAGGAAAACTTGCCATGGCTCTGGTTGACGCAGCTACAATCGTTATTGGAACCCCCACAATTCTCGGCGGGCCTCATCCTTACGCCGCCTATGGTGCATTTCTGGCCAATGCCCTTCGGCCCAAAGCGAAGTTCCTTTCCATCATTGGTTCCTATGGATGGGGAGGTAAGACTGTAAACGTATTGGCAGGGATGATTCCTAATCTTAAGGTTGAAGTTATCGAACCTGTCCTTGCCAAAGGGCTCCCGTCAGAGAATGATCTTAAAGCCCTCGAGAACCTGGCTGAGACCATCGCAACGAAACACAAGAAGCATGGTATGGAATAACCGCGGTGGCTCTACGTAACTCTGTGCCCTTTGTGTCTGTGGTGAGAAATGAGGATTCCGGTAATTGACCTTGGTGAATGCGTTGATTGTGAGGCATGTCTGGAGTTGTGTCCCACAGTCTTTAGAAGAAACGACACAGGTTACATCGAGGTCGTTGAACTTCTTGAGTACCCGGAACAAGAGATACGGGAGATAATTATGAATTGCCCCGGTGCCTGCGTAACCTGGGAAGAGGTTTGAGAAGGGAGGTGCACCAATGAAAAAAGTTGCCCTATTTGCCTTTAACGGCGAGCTTATGTGTTTTGTTCATGTGCTTTTGAATGCCATTGACATAAGCGAAAGGGGATATGAAGCAAGAATCGTCTTGAGGGTGCAGCCACCAAGCTGGTCCCTGAACTGGCCAAGGAGGATAATCCCATGCATCGCCTTTATGAGAAGGCCAAAGGTTTGGACCTTATTGATGGCGCTTGCAAGGCTTGCTCCAACAAGATGGGCGCACTGGAGGCAGCCAAGGCCCAGGGTTTAAGGCTTTTGGATGAAATGAACGGCCATCCAAGCATTGCCCGGTATCGAGAAGAAGGATTCGAGGTTATTACGTTTTGAACGGTGATTGGTTGAGTAGTTAAGTAGTTGAATGGTTGAGTGGTTTAGAGCTGAGCTACAGATGTCCGACAAATTGAGGAGTGATTTTCGACTAGTGACTAGTGACTAGTGACTAGTGACTAGTGACTAGTGACTAATGATAAATGACAGATGACAGATGACAAAACAAAGGAGGTGATTTGATGGAAGAGAGGGAAATTGGTTGCGGAAAACCAACCGGTGCAGTGGCTGGTGAGCCCGTAGAGGAGGGAGATCATGAAAAAGAGGGAGAAAAAACAAAGGAGGTAGCCATGGCGACAGCAAAGATTGGGGCCAAGGCCCCGGATTTTCAGGCCCCGGCGTTTCATAAAGGCAAGTTCAAGCAGGTGAAGCTTTCAGATTATCTGGGAAAATGGGTGGTGCTCTGTTTTTATCCTGGAGATTTCACATTTGTTTGACCCACTGAGTTGGCGGCAGTTGCCACCAAATATAAAGACCTGAAGAAGTTGGACGTAGAAGTACTTTCGGTCAGCGTGGACAGTCAGTTTGTCCATAAGATCTGGCAAGAGGAAGAGCTTTCCAAAATGGTCAAAGGGGGCGTCCCCTTTCCTATGATCTCCGATGGTGCGGGCAAGATCGGTTCGATCTATGGGGTCTATGATCAGGCCGGTGGCGTGAACGTCCGTGGCCGCTTTATTATTGATCCAGACGGCGTCATTCAAGCTATTGAGATACTGACCCCGCCAGTGGGTCGAAATGTAAGCGAGTTAATTCGACAGATCCAGGCCTTTCAACTGGTCCGAAAGACCAAGGGTGCAGAGGCCACCCCATCGGGTTGGCAGCCCGGCAAGCCAACGCTCAAGCCCGGCCCTGACCTTGTGGGAAAGGTCTGGGAGGTGTGGAAGACCGATCTCGCTTTCTAAGGCCCGTGACAAGTGGGCTCGAGCGATTCCCCAAGGGGAAAAGCGGGCGAGAGTCTTTGGAGTTTTCGAAAGGAGGTAGCAAAATGGCTTATGAAGCAAAAGACTACAGTCGTCTAATCGGTATGGATGGCTTCAGTGAAGCCTTGCTCAAGAATCATTTCACCCTCTATCAAGGCTATGTCGCCAACACCAACAAGGTCATGGGGTTGATAGATGAGATGCTAAAAGTGGACAAAACAGGCACCCCGGAGTATGCTGAGCTGAAAAGACGCCTGGGCTGGGAGTTCAATGGCATGCGTCTGCATGAATTCTATTTTGACAATCTCGGAGGAGACGGTAATCTTGATACAGGGGAAAAGCTTGCACACGAGATTCACGAAGCTTTTGGCAGCTATGCAAGCTGGGAAAAGGACTTCAAAGCTACCGGTGCTATGCGGGGCATTGGCTGGGTAGTGTTCTATCAGGATTCTGTGACTCGCCAGCTATTCAACTTGTGGATTAATGAGCACGATGTGGGCCACCCCGCAGGTTGCAATCCAATTTTGGTGATGGATGTTTTTGAACACGCCTTCATGTTGGACTACGGGCTCAAACGAGCCGATTATATAGAAGCGTTTTTCAAGAACATCGACTGGAACGAGGCGGCGAAGCGCGTGCTATAAGTAAATGTCTCGGAATTTCTACAACCTATCGAACTTATAGGCGTTTTGTGAGGTCTGAGCTCCTGCCTCGCACTGGAATGATGGAATGATGGAATATTGGAATGTTGGTTAAAAAGGAAGTTTGCCATTTATTGACTTCCCTGTCAAGAGAGCTCTTTGCCAATAACCCAGTGTCCCATTTTTCCAGACCCATTATTCCATCATTCCACTATTCCATTATTCCACTATTCCATTATTCCGATTGCGCAGCGAAGCGGAGCTAACTTGAATGGATAAAGCAAAAAGGGGTGGCCGAGACCTCAAACGCAAGGTCTTGGCCCTGCTCCAATCAGACAAATTTGACCAAACTTTGGACGAGTTGTGCCAATTGCCAGCCCGCCAGGTGATCAATCCCCTTTTTTCCTTCCTTCTCAGCAGTGATGAGGAAACAAAATGGCGGGCGATCACGGCCATGGGTGCAGTGGTGGCCAATCTTGCCGAGAAGGACATGGAGTCGGCGCGGGTGGTTATGCGCCGGCTCATGTGGAGCCTGAATGATGAGTCCGGGGGCATCGGTTGGGGTGCGCCCGAAGCCATGGGTGAAATCATCGCTTCTCATGAGGGCCTGGGAAAGGAATATACCAATGTCCTGATTTCGTATGTTCGGGAAGACGGCAATTTCCTTGAATATGAGCCCTTGCAGCGGGGTGCTGTGTGGGGGATTGGAAGGGTGGCCCAGGCAAGACCCCACATGGTGCAAGACGCCCTCCCCCATCTTCTGTTGTTTCTGGAGTCTACAGATGCTACGGTGCGGGGCGTGGCGGCGTGGACAGTGGGTTTGCTTGGGGCGGAGGC
>DAOVOU010000088.1 GCA_030629475.1 Desulfobacterales bacterium
CCCGGTCAGGGCGTATGGGATGAGTTTCAGGCTGCTGTCTTGCAGGATGTGTTCGACTGCTTTGGTGGCCATGTTGCCAGGGAGTCCATTGACCATTACCTTAATTGTATCCATGATGCATCTCCTTTCATACGGAGTGTTGGAGTACTGGAGTACTGGAGTGTTGGAGTACTGGAGTGTTGGAGTACTGGAGTAATGGGTAGCAAAAAAAAGTGTCTAAAGTGAACTAAAGTGAACTAAAGTTGTGGAATAAGAAAAAGCCTGCCCTGGCGCGACGTCCGCGAAACAAGGTGTTGCCCTTGAAAACCAGGTCTGGGCCAGGGATTAAGTAACTTTAGGCACTTTAGTTCACTTTCATCATCACTCCAGTACTTCATTGCTCCAACACTCCGGTTGAGGCAGAACCCCTACCCTTGGTTTACATTCATATCACAAACGCGTTCGGCATTCAAATCATGCCTTCCATCCTACGGGCATAATGATGAGAGGCTCGTGATTCTTTTGGGTGTTGACTGCCCTGGCCACTTCCTTGTCGTAGAAGGCCCCTACGATGCCAGCACATAGACCCAGAGCTTGACATTGCAAAAAGATATTTTGGCCAATGTGGCCAACCTCGATGATGGCATACCTCTTGCCCCGCTCGCCGTACTTGATGGTGATTCGGCTGAATTCAGCCGTAAGCACCAAGATCACAGGTGCGGTGGCCATCCACATCTGTCTCAGGGAAGCTACGGCAACATCCTCTCTTGCGTCTGTGTCGACTATTTTTACGATTGAATGATGAGGGGGATCATAATGGTACACGCCTTGGGCCAACTCCCGGACGCCATTCTTTCCCACAACAGCGTAAACGTCTATGGGGTAGAGGGCACCCCCGGATGGGGCGGCTCTTTTTAGCCCTCTGTTATCCGTAATGCCCTGGGCAGCCCACAGAATTTGGGATAGCTGACCGACCGTAAGGGGTTTATCGGCAAAGGACCTTACAGTTCTTCTTTGTTTGATGGCCTTTTCCAGAGATACATCTCCATCAAGGATGGGTGCAGGCAGATTCATGGGTTCCCCCTTTTCAAAAATTCTGCGGGTTTTTGCAAAGACATGTCTTGCCCGAAATGGTCCTAAGGCAGAAAGAAAGAGCCCTAACACTCCTCCGAGCCGGCACGCCTGTCGGCGGGTCAATCTGCTATTTTTCTTAAGGATTTGGAACAGGGTTGAAAGGGCCATTTCAACTGCCTCCTCGCTTCAATTCACTACATCCCCCACACCTGGATTCTTTTGTCGTTAAAGCTTTCTCCCTGATGGAAGATCTTTTCGTCCCAGGTACGGTCTTTCTGGCGGTCGAATATCACCAGGTGGCCTTCTTCAGTGCCTGCCCGGTCCATATAAGCAGCAGTTTGTTTCAATCCTTGGGTGATGGTCTGTTCCAGGCTTTTGTGAAGAATCTTGAGTTCCAGGACGACCTTCTGTGCCCCTTCCTCGTGAGGCCAAATAACCAAAAGATCTGTCCGCATCCGGCCAAGGCCGTATTCCCGCCCAACGCTCCCCCCCTTATTCACTATCCTTTGCAAGAATGCCTGCAAGAGAAGTTGAGGCCCGGCCTCCTTGTATTGAAACCGTTCCACCCAGTGTTCTGAATGTTCCCGGAAAAAGCCCTGAAAGGAAGCAAGCAGCTTGTTCATGTCCAGCCTCCCATCGGGAAGGAGATACCATGACGTCTCTTCGGTAATCGTCACCTGCGTGCTGAAGGTGAGTTCTCGGGGGATCACTTCCTGGTAAATCCGGTTGGCAATCCGAAGGTGGCCATCGATTTTAATGAGCCCAAGATCCCTGACATAATAAAGATCGTCTGTTGGGATCTCCTCAGGTTCCTCAAAGCCCCCCAGAATCGGTTCAATGACCTGCCGGACGCGATCCTCACGAAGCTTGTCAGCCAACTGATCAATGTGGGTATCCCGTCTCAAGATGATGCTTTCCTTGGCTTCATCGATCATTTCTGCCGTGATTACCCGTGTCCGGTCCCGACTTGGTTTCGTCTCAAAACAGGCTTCATATCCCAGGGCGTTCACCAGCCATGGCTGACCCTCCGTCAGTTCCCAGACCCTGCCTAGGGCTTCCGCTTCGAACCGCTGTCCCGTTTCTTCGGTGTGCTGGAGGTACAGCACGTCTGTTTCTTCCCGTGTAAAATCTCCTAAGCGTAAAGACTTCGCCTTAATATTGAAAGCACTGCCGCCCGTGATGATAGCCTTTTCTTTTGCCGAATGGATTCGGTAGTCCCGTACATCCCGCACACCACAAAGCACAATACTTTGAGGAAACAGCTTGGGACGTTTGGGGTAACCCGCGCGAAGCTGCCTGAGCACTGAAATCAGGGTGTCCCCGACTAAAGCATCCACTTCATCCATAAGAAGAACGAGTGGCTTGGGGCTTTCCTGACACCAGCGTGTCAATACCTCACCTAAAGCCGCATCTTCACCTGCCTTTTCCAGCACTTCCTGGGCATTTTGCTTGACAAATGGGTCGTGTAAAAAATCGGCTGCCCACGAACCCATCTCGTTAAGAATAGCCCTCATCCCTCTTTTCACGTCTTCTCTGGCGGACTGAGCGATCTCCACGTTAAAATACAGACATCGGTATTTGCCAGTATGGTTAAGGTTCTCCATTAGTGCCAAAAGACATGATGTCTTTCCAGTCTGTCTGGGGGCGTGAAGCACAAAATATTTTTCCTGTTCGATTAGTGCCAGCATCTCACCTAGGTCGAATCGCTCCAGTGGAGGCAAACAGTAGTGTTTGTTGCATCTCACCGGTCCTGCTGTGTTGAAAAAACGCAACCTAATCCTCCTTTTCCGAAAATTGCAGCCTCAATCGCGACTGTAAAACTGGTAACCGTTCACCGCAGAGAACGCAGAGAACGCGAATTAAATTTCATACTACTTTAGAACAGGCTATGTGTCAATTCGATTAGGAAACCGCCAGGGTGGGCCGAAAATCTCCTGGGGAAAAAAGAGGGCCACACACTTATTCTTTTCCCCTTCGTTACAGATAGGCCATGAGGAGGTGAAAGAGTGATGAACGAGCAACCCCTTCCTACCACGGAGGGGGATTTTCTTGATTAAAAAAGTTCCTGACATTCACACCTGTTGACTAGGGTATCGTGCCCGGCGTTGCGCTGTTATTGTCATACAGACCCTAGGACATAACCTATCGCTGTCAGCTAGCAGGTATAGGTAAACTATTATCTGTGGGGTGCCTTTGGCGGGACATCTGGTGCTGCAATCACCATGAATTACAACTGGGTCTGGATTACTCGGAAACATATGAAAAAATAAGGAGTTGATATTGCAGTAAGTTAATTTGTTAAGAACGTCCCTGATTGGTCCAAGAAAAGTGAAGAAATCATGTAAATCCTGTTAATCCTGTCAAAAAAGTCCCGCCGAAGGAGCTAAGTTCTGACCGGTTACAATATTTCATCCAAATCTATTTTAAAGCCCGGTAAAATCTTGGAATAAGCTGTTTGGCCAGGGCTATATTTTTCAAAAAGCTGATAAACCCCTCTTTTTTCCACATAAACCTCAATCTTCTTTTCGTCAGGATCAACAATCCAATACTCCCGAACACCAGCCTTGGCATACTCAAAGTACTTTTCCCCCCGGTCTACATGCTCGGTTCCCGGAGAAAGGATTTCTACAACCAAGTCTGGTACCCCATAAACCTGCTCACCAATACGATCTCTATGTTCTTTGGTTACCAACAAGATGTCGGGCTCCCGAATCTTTCCTGGCCAGAGCCTAACAGGAAGGGGTGCAATACGCACTGTCCCCACATCCTTTTCTTGAGCAAAATTTCTAAACCTGAATGCGATTTCCATAAGAACAGCCTGATGTCTATTGCCGGGATGTGGTGGCATAATCAACTTTCCTTCTGATAATTCTACATAACGATTGGTATCGGGAAGGAAGAGATAATCCTCTTCTGTCCATTGTCCTTGAGGTGGATAAAGCTGAGCAACTGACGTTAAATCTATTTCTTTCTTTTCAACAGCCATACTTTTCATGGTTGATTACCTTTCATGTGAAAATACTCTCTCCAGTCAACTGCTACCCGGTTTTGACTCATATATCAATCAACGAGATTGCGTCTCGCCTTGTGCTGGGTAATGTATCCTTAAGCGGTCTTGAGTGTTTATGTTTGAAGTGTGGCCAAGGATTGGCTATTTGTCAATAAAAAAGGGTGCAAAAACACAAAAGATGATGTCACAGCCTCGGATTTGTCAAGTGTTGAGATCTGACCCCAATTGCCAAATGGGGCCAATGGCACCCAGTAATCATAAATCAATCAGAAACTTCCAAATAGGTATATACTTTATTCTAAATCCGCCAACCGTTTCCTCCATCTCTTCGTTTTCCGTAATAATGGCGCCTTCCTCCAAATCAAAAAACCTAAGCGCTCTGATCAGAGAATTAGTCTCTCTTGATCTGGTTCTGGCTTCCGTTACGTTATATGACACCTGACACACACTCGATGCTTTGCCTTTCTTGACGACAACAAAATCGACTTCGTAACCTTGTTTGTCCTTCCAATAATAAATGTCGCTGCCTCCCTGCAAAAACTTCAGAAAAACTATATTCTCCAGTACTTTCCCTTTGTCTTCGCTAAATCCCACCGACACGACATTTCTCAATCCAGTATCAATGCAGAATACTTTACGGGGATTCTTTTCTTGCTCCTTTAATGAGTAAGAAAATCTTTTGAGGTAGAAAAACAGGAATGCGGTATTTAGATATTCCGAAAACCTTTCAATCGTATCAATGGGCATATTCAAGAAGCCCTTTATGCTGTTGAAGGATATGAGAGAAGCAGTGTTAGTCATATAGTACTTGCAAAGCGCCTTAAGCCCGTCGACCTTCATAATATTGAATCTTTCAATAATATCGCGGCCCAGAATGTCGCCCATATAGTTGAGCAATATTTTCTCCTTGTTTCTTCCCAATACTACCGCCGGAAAGCCTCCCCACTGCATATATTTGGCAAGCATCCGTCTGATCTTTGTTTTTTGCCCCAGCAGGTCAAGCTGATCTCCAGTTGAGATTCCTTTGAAGGAAAGGAACTCACCAAAACTCAGCGGATAGATTGTTAGGTCTAGATGTCGCCCAGTCAGAAGAGTCCCGAGTTCTTTACTAAGAAGCTTTGAAGAAGATCTCGTCAAGTATATTTCATGTTTCTGCTGGTCCACTAAAAACCGCACAAACTTCTCCCAGCCTTTAACATTTTGGACTTCATCCAGAAAGATATAAGTTTTCCCTCTTGGCTTTAGATACTCCGTATAAGCGTCAAAGAGCTTTGACATAAAACTCGGATTTAATTCGCCATAGAACCTGGGATCCTCAAAATTGACATGGAGTGTGTTTTCTTTGGGAATCCCCTTCTTAATCAGGCGATCGATTACCTGATTCATGATTGTAGATTTTCCGCTCCGGCGGGGGCCCACGATGGTTACGGCCATGCCCTCTTGTGCAAGGCTTGACAACCTTTTTATGTAGCCACGCCGTTCGATGCCGACCTTTTGATCCTGTCGCCAAAAATTTGACCCAATCAATATTTCGATGATTTGTTCAGATGTCAGGCTCATTATTCTTAACCAGTCTATCGGTTATTATTATACATTAATAACCGATATACCTGTTTGACCTTAATGTCAACCCTTTTAATCCAACCTCTTCACCGTTCCAATGTGAAGCGAAAGCCCATCGTTTTTCCCGATCAGTCATTCCGTTTCTTAAAAGGATGATTTCAGCCCCCAAAATGCCACTCTAAGGCCTTATTTAGCCACAGATCCGGCGTTTTGTGTTGCGATATTCAATGGTTGGTGTGGTTCGACCCCAAATCGGATGATCTCTTGACAAGCCCTTTAATGGGTGACCCGTGTTATCCCCTTGTCGGGCATTGGGCCTAAATGACAAATGAAGATGATGACCCCAATTCCACACCCATGACAGTGCTTAAGAAATCTGAACTGCTCAAAGATGAGTCCATTACACAAGGACGCTGCCAGCATAATCATCCAGGCCAATTAATCCCCTCTGTCCTCTGGCGAGAGAGTTGCGTCGAAGATCCAACGTTTTTGGTGGAGTGAGGGGAAAAACATGGGTGGGTACTGCGTGCCGTTTCCCTACTTGACACACAAACCTCTTCGTCCTATACTGATTTTATAAGAATATGTGTTGTTATAATCATTACTGTGCAACGTAACCATCGCAGCAATTTTGCTGGCTGGAGGCCTGCTATGAAGAGGAATCCTGAAATCAGGCTCGATATCATGATAAGAAGGGAAGAAGGCTATTACCTGGCCCATTGTCTTCAATTTGATCTTGTGGCCACTGATGACACCATAGAGGGTGTGCAGAAGGCTGTTGTTGAGCTTTGCATTGCCCACATCGCATTTTCGCATAAGAACAACAACATGGAGTATCTGTTCTCTCCAGCCCCGAAAGAGGTTTGGGCCGAATATTATGCCTTATTGAATGATGGCAAGTGTTCGTTTGAGTGCAAGAAACTGGAAATCCCGGTTGACGACAAAACTGACGCCCCAATGATACCTCCATTCATCGTTCAGGAAATCCTTTGCAATAAGCCGCCCTCCTGCAGAGCTTAGGGCTCGGCAAGAAATAACTTCGCAGAATTGGCGCTCAGATTTAGGTTACATTTGGTTGATCCGATTGAGCAAAACCACAGGAATAGCAAGCTATTTCGCGAATTTTGCGAATGAGTATCGGCCAAAGATAGCCCGAAGCTGAGATGCGAAAATGGGAAGTTATTTTTTGCCGAGCCCTTAAATACAACCAATTTTATAAGCGTCTCAGGTCTTGTGGACAGGGTGCCATGCTTTCAATTCGTCAGGCGATCGGCTCGAAGAGTAACTGGTGCCGATCAGCCTACCTTTGGTGCGAATGCTCATATGTGCATAGGCACGTTCACCTGGGTCCAACGAGAACGAAAAAAACCGGAGTAGCGCCGGTGGCGAAACGGCCCTACAGTGAAGACCAAAGACGCGACCCCAGTGGCTCGCCCTCCTGTCAAGAATGAAGACGCGCCCCAATGTTATCCCTGAACCCCTGAACTCTGAACCTGTGAACGCCTGCAATACAACAAAACCAGGCGGGTTGGCATTTATTTTGCTTGTTGCTTGTTGTTGCCCCACTTAAGAACACATTACGTCTCTCTTTTCGCTCTGACAGTGATAGGGTTTTGGCACGTATCTTGCTGTAATTTGCTCTAAAAAAGAAAGTGAAAATGGCCAGTGGTCTGGCCATGTCTGGAAAATCCCTGAATAGGAAATGGAATCAGACAATGGGAGGTGCAACAGGAATTTCCAGAACTCCGCAAGCGGTATTGGGGCCGGCATTTCTGGGGCAGAGGCATTATGCTGAGAACATCTCTTTAGAGTGATCCCGACTTCCAGTCAGATATTTAACCTACCGACTTCCAGTCGGTAGTGGTTGAGTTCAACCGAAGGACATAACCTATCGCTGTCAGCTGGCAGTTATGGGTAAACTATTATCTGTGGGGTGCCTTTGGCGGGACATCTGGTGCTGCAATCAACATGAATTACAACTGGGTCAGGATTACTCGGAAACATATGAAAAAATAGGGAGTCAATATTGGAGTAAGTTAATTTGTTAAGATGTCCCTGATTGGTCCCGCAACATGGTTGCCTGCTCTGGTATTTGGTAGCTGTTCAACGATCTTTATGATTCGCACCGAATACTCGATCAGCCTTTCTTCCAGGTCATAAGTCTGTTTCTTCATCTTTTCCCATTCAACATTCGATGTTGGACGTTCGATGTTCGA
>DAOVOU010000125.1 GCA_030629475.1 Desulfobacterales bacterium
CTGTGCAGTCTATTTCTGAAGAGACTTGCTCATAAAATTTATGTACGATTGCATCCAATTCTTCTATTGTAATGTCGTATCCTTTTAAAAAAGACCGAAATTTCCAATTCTCGTCCCACTTTTTCTTCGACAAGATCCGTATTTTCTTCAGATCAATTTCCATAACTCATCCAAAGGGTATTAAAACATCAGAGCCCTTTTACACAAAACAGCCCGCCAAACTGACGGCGGATCTACGACCTTGAGCAGAAATGGGTAAAAATGTAGCGAGTAAATCTCTTGTCCAAGGAAACGGCAGGTTTCAGTTTGAGGTTCCATGGGTCCGCTACAACGGGTTCGCTACAACGCTCAATTGCTCTATCCTCAACTTTCTTGCCATCATGAACCGGCTCTAAAAGGATTACTTAGAAACTGGAAAACTAAAGGGCGTCCCCAACTTTCCCTCAACTTTCCCCAAAGTTCCCCCTTTCCCTCAAACAGGGCCGGTTTTGTCAAATGTGTAGGTCTGGTACCTTTCCCTCGATTTTCCCTCCATATCTAAACGTTTCTCCCCGGCTTTTGTCAGTATATATTTTTGATAGGGGCTTCTTGGTTTATCCGGTATCGTCAAACCCAAAAAGCCTTTCTCAATCAGCTGGGGGATAACTTCTTTGCGAATATAATCCGGATTCATCTTTGTGAAGGTTATGATCTCCGAACGTGATCTGACCGCCTCACAGAATCGCAATATTTTCAGTTCCACTTCACTCAAAGCTTGGGGGGTAGCATAGGGGGTAACTTGGGGGGGCTCAGCTTCTTTGCTTGTTGCTTCTGGTCGTGCCAAAGTTACGATGAAAAAGCTCCCTGGATCAAACTCTATTTCGAGGCCTTGTGCAGCCATAGCCTCCCGTATCCTGCCTATGCCTGGTCCGATTTTTTCAGTAAGCCCGAGCCGATGGAAAATATCGAAGATTACGGGGTTGCGCGCTACACTGAGCTTCCCGAATTTACTCTTGTCAAAAAGAAGGCGGCCAGGATCGGTGATTTCGACACGGTCGTCGTAGATTTCAACGAGGATACCCGCACCTTCCTCATAATAGTCGCGGTGAGCAATTGCATTTAAGAGTGCTTCCCGCAAGACCTCAAGGGGAATTTCCGAAATTTCTTTCCGTGGACCGCCATCTTCTATGATATATTCCAATCTGAGGTGCTGCTGAAGAAATCGAAAGGCATCTTCATAGTTAGACAGAAGATCAGACTTGAAATCCTTTCGATCAAGTATCTTGGTCTTGGTAATGCCTCTATAAAGCACACAGGTAACGAAGTTGTGGCGAATATGGTGTTCAATATTCTTGCCGAAAAGAAGTACTCCGGCATTTGTAAGCCGATATCCCGCCCTATCTTCAGCGAGCCCAAGATTTATCAACAAATTTTCCCTACTGCCAGAGAGACTAATCTCTGTTCTCTCCAGAAATTGTCGCCATTTTGTTTCCTCAAACTCGTCTGGATAGTTAAACGTTCTGCATCCCTGCATGTCGAATTTAAACTTCCCTGCGCCCGCTGCAAGAGCCAGTATCTCATTTCTTGACAACTTCTGAGAATTAGGCCCCTCTCTCAAAAAGAAGCCTTTTGAGCATCGCACCGGTTTATCAGGACTCTCCTCAACTGAAATAATCAGAAGATCTTTTCGCTCGTATTTTGCTGTATGCAGGCGTATCGAAATCCGAGGGTCGCAATTGTTGGCAATGTCCTGAACCCGAGATCGCAGTGAATTGTCGAGTGTGCAACCGATAACCCTCCCATTATCGGCTACTCCTATTACTATTTTTCCTCCAGAGGAGTTTGCAAAGCCGACCATTTCCCTGTCCAGACCTTGCCCAATGTCCTTTTTGAATTCGACGAAATAACCCTCGCCTTGTTCAATAAGTTCTCTAATCTCGCTTTTTTTCATCACTGTGACTTCGGCCTTTGCCCCTTCCCTCAACTATGGCATTCAAGGCTTCATAAAGCGTAAGAGTTTTACGTTTCTTTTTAAGCATCGAGGCACTGATCACGCCAGGTGGCCCGAGGCGGTTTTGCGGATTTGCGCCCTGCGCTTGGCATCGCCATGTTTTCCAAACCTACCGCCCATGGATGTCTCCTACTTTCCAGCTATCAGCTATGCTTGCCCCGTGGAATGCACCGCATATTCAACTGGGGAGCTATGACCTATGAGCTAAATTCCTCTATCTTCCACTTTTTTGCCATCATGAACCGGCTCTAAAAGGATTACTTAGAAACTACGTGATTACTAGGGCCAGGTCTCAATATTTGGCAACTATGTTGAATGTTGAGACCTGACCCCTCTGTTCTTTTTCGCTCACACTTTGCTATAGGAGGTCCCCCTTAGTCCCCATATTTTCAATCATCCACCCCAGGTATTTATGAACAGAAGAGGCTAAAAAATAGGGCAGATTCAAGAGATAAAAGCCTTTGCCGGACGGAGAATTTACCCGTTGTATCTCTAGAGGACCTGCATACATTCTGACAGCATAAAGATGGGGGCATCTGTCCATAAATTGATGTAATGATCGCAGCCTGCCTGTCTTGCCTGACTTGACCTCAACAGGAATCACATAGCCCTTATACTGCACAAGAAAATCAATCTCGGCTTGTGACTGGCTTTTCCCGCGCACCCAGAAGCATTGCTTTTTTCGGGTATTGGTTTCTATGGCGATAAGCTCCTGCCCGACAATATGTTCCGCAAGTATGCCTTTGTAAAAGGCATGCAGATTATCATGATAAAAATACTGTTCCTGCAAGCCAACAAAATAGTTCAGCAGTCCCGTATCCAGCAATTGAAGACGAGGTGACTTCCTTAGATCAGGTATGATGGGAATTTCAACGGAAGTTGAAGGATACAGCATATTGATCAGCATTGCTCTCTGTAATGTCCGCAGTGCTTCACCCACCTCTCGTGACCGGTAGTTCGATTGCCCAAAGCCTGAAAAGGTTATTCTCTGGCCGGCAGCAAACGGCGCTGTTTCAATACAGTGGCGAAGAATTGTCGCCATGGAGGGATTACGTGCGTATTTTGCAGCGTCATCCTGATATGAAACCAACAAAGAATCATAGATACCGTTTAAAGCCGTAACATCATTTTTTTTAATGTACGCAGCAACGACTTCAGGCATACCGCCAATAAGTGCATACCGATGAAAATAGTCCATCAAAGCTTCGTGTGCATAAGCCGGCATCGGTACGGTATCAAAGGCATTGACAGCCTCGCCGGCTTCACTGGCAGTCAGGAATTCTCTGAAAGTCAGAGGATACAGAAAGTGATGTTCGACCCGCCCCACAGGGAAACTAATGTGCTTTTCATGCAGGGCGATTTCCAGAAGAGATCCAGCGGCGACAACGTGTATTTCAGGCAAATCTTCATAAAAGTAGCGGAGAATTTCGACTGCTTCAGGGCAATTCTGGATCTCATCAATAAAAAGAAGAGTTTGCCCTTCAACTGGAGACAGCCTTTGTTTCATAAGAATTGCCTGAAATGTCTCCTGAACAGACAATCTGCGGCGGAAGATATCCGAGTCCCCCGGAAGGTCCAAATTCAAGTAAATAAACCTTTCAAACCGCTCACCAAACAGCTTGATGGCCACAGTCTTCCCAACCTGCCTGGCGCCACGGACAACAAGCGGCTTTCGATCTTTAGAACCTGCCCACTGTTCAAGCTTTAATAAAAACTCTCTTGGAAACATAACACCCCCGGCTTGTAATAATACAAGGCCATAATACATTCGTCATTGTAGCAATGCAAGGGATATTTACAAGAAAATATGTATTATTGCAAGGGTTATTGTAAAACATCTGTGGTGAGTGCAAGCGGGGTCCGCCCTTGACATAGGAACTGATACTCACTGATAAACTGATAAAAACTCCCTTTTGCAACGATTCAACTTGTGTGGGAGAGTGAGTTTATTTTGGCTGAATTTGAACTAATCCGCTATAATCACTATGGAAAATAGGGGAAAATAGGGGACATTCAGTTTTGCAGGTTTCAGTTTGAGGTTTCATCGATCCGCTACAACGCTCAATTCCTCGGGCTGTGATGTGACGTAAGAACCCAGGTGCCTGCCCGCCTCGCCTGAGCTCGCGATGGCGGGCAGGCCTCTACCTTCGACTTTCCTGCCGTCATGAACCGGCTCTAAAAGGATTACTTAGAAACTGAAAAACTAAAGAGCATCCCCAAACTTCCTCCCAAAGGATTGTCGGCACCCTAAATGACAAATGAAGATGTGACCCCGGACACCCCTGTGGATAGGGTGGCTGATAGGGTGAGCAAGAGTCAAGAGCAGACTTGACCCCATTCCATTCCTCTTATTTTCTGGTAAAACCGTTTTTCCGAGGCGCGGATGTCCCGGATGCGTTCAAGAAGCTCGTCAAAGTAATCTGCGCCTAGGGCGCGGCCCTCCTTGAGCCGCTCGTCGTCCATCGTAAACCCCTTCACCAGGTACTCTCGCAGCCGCTCGGTAGCCCATTGCCGGAATTGCGTGCCTAGGTGAGAACGTACTCTATAACCAACTGCGAGGATCATGTCCAGATTGTAGAAATCCACCATCCGTGTGACCTGTCTGGAAGCCTCTGCTTGAACTATCCGGAAGTTCCGGATAGTTGCTTCCTGGTTCAATTCTCCTTCGGCATAGATATTTTTTATATGCTCGTTGATGGTTCGCACATCTTTCTGAAACAGCTCGGCAAGAAGCCGTTGGGAAAGCCATACTGTTTCATTATCCAACCGCACCTGAATCCGACTTTGACCATCCTCGGTCTGGTAGAGGATGATTTCGGATGAAGTAACCTGCTCTTTCGGGTTACTATTCTTCATGAATATATCTCCTTGAGCAATTTTCCAGTCCCACAGTAATATCAACTAATCAACTACTCGACCAATTGCGTAGCGAAGCTGAGCTAAGTTCGATCTCATATTGCACCAGTGATTTGACTCTTGAGTTCATAACACCAGTTTCATGAATCAATTCCCACTGACAAAAATCCCGTATAGAATGCTTCAGAACCTCCGTCCCGTCCCACCTCGCAAATGTTAATATTTCATGGACATCCTCTATTCTCCTTCATCCCCTATTTTCCTTTCAACGCTCAATCCCTCGGGCTGTGATGTGACGTAAGAACCCAGGTGCCCCTATCTTCGACTTTCTTGCCATCATGAACCGGCTCTAAAAGGATTACTTAGAAACTGTAAAACTAAAGGGATGTCCCCAAAGTTCCCTGGCCATTTACTGTGCCTGCTCTTCCTTGAACTCAGTCAACGAAGCGAACCCCGACCTTGGTCTCATTGCAAAACTGGAAACCTGTAGAGCGTCCCCAAACTTCCAAACTTCACAAACTTCACCGTGTTCATTTGTCACCTCCCTTCCTTGATGCCAGGTCTATTTCACGCAGCATCACTAAATCGTCATCCAAACCATGGCGCAGGAGGTCCAGACGAGGCGATAAGGATACCAAGTGCTCTGCAGAGATGTGCGCCAGACGAAAGGGAAATATACTTGTGCCATCGAGTAAGTCTTTGATGGCGGCGGAACCGTTTGCGCAGGCGTGCAAAGACGCCTCCACCAGCCAGGCGATGAGCCTGGGGTCTTGAATCGAATAGCGATTACCCTGGGCGTATACGCCTTTATCATCCGTCTCATTCAGAACGTTCCAGTCGATGAATGACCTTAAGACACGCCGGGCTGCCCGGGAGGCGGTTTCGCGCTCTCCGTATTGTTCTTTAACCCTACGCTGAACATGGGCTGCCGCAGCCGTTCCCTGAAGTCGCAACAGACGACCAGTGTGCGCGGCTACCGCACCCCAGAACGGATAAGCGGCCAATGCCATGCCCCAGTGAACAGCAATGCGGTCTTTACGAGGCAGCCCCTGATGTATCTGCAAGCCTTCGTCGCGGAGCGTTTCCAAGCCGCGGGGTACGGTGAGCCATGTCTTCATCAGGATGGTGATCACCTTCTCTCGATTGCCCCGAATGGCTTCACCGCCGATGGAGACCTTATCCTTCAGCAGTTCCTGGAGAGAATCGTTGACTGCAGCTTTATCGTTTCCAGCCAATACAAGGTTAGCTGTCTGTTCAAGCCATTCAAGGCGGATGCGTTGGCTGAACCCGATTTGGCTTGCACGTCCGTTCATGCGCCCCCTCTTTCGATTTGAACGAGAGGGACGACGACCTCTTCCAGGGAAATACCGCCATGGCCGACAAGGCGTTCTGTTTCACGAACAAATGCCGAGCGGCCTGGAGCAAGCAAGGGCAAATAGTTTTCCGGCAGGCCGACCGGGGGCCATTCCAGAGCATCCGGAAAGCGATCCTTGATTTGAGCACGAAGGATAGAATCGGAATAAATCCGAACGCGCTCACCGCGTAAATCCGCAACCGCTCCTTCAGCAGGACGGCCACATCCGACAGCCTCCACATTTCCGTGGTCCGATGTCAGGTAGATACGGTACCTATTGTTTAAAAGCAGTTCTATAAGATTCGTCATGAACGGCTGTAAAGCCCATTGTCGAATCTGATTATGCATTCCCGCTGCACCGAGCTCCATACCATGCATGATCTTATCCACTTTGTCTACGATCAGACCGGCAACCCGTATCTTTGGGTTTGCAATCAACTCTTCAAC
>DAOVOU010000057.1 GCA_030629475.1 Desulfobacterales bacterium
CCCATTCAACGTTCGATGTTGGACGTTCGATGTTCGATGTTCATTTTTTTCAGTCCCTCCTAGGCAAAAACAACTTAGCGCTTATGCCCCTGAACCCCTGAACCATTGAACCCGTGAACGGTTACCACCAGGGTGAGCAAGCGGACTCTTTTTGTTATAGGTATATGCTCATAATGAGTAATAAATACACTTTTTGTGAATATTGTCAAGGCGTTTTTTGGAAAGGGTAGGGCGCTTTGGGATGTGCAGGAATTCCCTTTTTTAAGCGGCGTAGCCGCGTTGTATGAAATCGCGCAGCGATTTCATAAGTTGTCGTAAATGATGCGCAGCCCCTCCAGGGTAAGATGTGGTTCAACCGCCTCGATGGTCTCTGCCACCTCCAACATAAGTTCGGCCAGACCACCCGTGGCAATAACTCTGGGCACCGGAGCCATCTCCTTTTTGATACGTCTTACGATCCCATCCACAAGACCCGCATAACCATAGATGATACCTGCGTTCATGCTGCTGATGGTGTCCTTTGCAATCACGCACTTTGGTCTCACAAATATTTCCACCCGCGGGAGCTTAGAAGCCTTTTGAAAGAGGGCTTCCGAAGAGATCAAGATACCGGGGCTGATAGCGCCCCCCAGGTAGGCGCCTTCATCTGAGATGCAGTCAAATGTCGTGGCAGTGCCAAAGTCAACCACAACCAGGCTGGTTCGGTATTTGTGAAAGGCTGCAACGGCGTTCACGATGCGGTCTGCTCCCACCTCCTTGGGATTATCGTAGAGTATGGGCATTTCCTTGAATGTGGCAGCATCGACCCACAGGGGCTCGTGATGAAGGTATTTCGTGCAAAAACTCTTCAGGATGTTTACCATGGGAGGTACCACGCATGAGATGATAGTCCCGGTGATAGACCCCACCTTCGCATCCTCACTCGAAAACAGATTCCTTATCAGCAGGTGGAACTCGTCCTCGGTCGCATCCTTTTCCGTTCGTAGACGCCAGTGATGGATGAGGCGGTCACCATCATAGACTCCGATCACAGTGTGGGTGTTTCCTATATCAATAGCCAGCAGCATTCTTCTAACCCGACTCAAGGAGCTTTACGGTAAATACCTCTGGCTTTGCCTTCACCAGCGCGGTGTTCAGAGGTGGCTTGATAACAGCACGGCGTACATATGTGCCCGGTTTTAATCCCTCAAGGTCAACGTAAACCTGTATCCCATTGTCCTGAGCCAGCTTTTTTAATGTGTTCATGGGGCCTCTGAGCAAGATCTCAATGCGATCAGGCGTGATCACGTACCTGTAATTGCTACCTGTGGCCTGAATTGCGATATCGAGCCATTTTTCGACTATCTTTTCCTCAACTACAATTTCAACTTCAACCAGACTATCGCCAATTGCCTGAATATGGGGATTATGGTTCAGATTCAAGGCCACCTTCTTCCTGATTGTCTCGGTCAATCCTCCCACATCAACAGGTGTGGTGCGCACGGCCGATATCTTATCCAGCACACTCATCGGTCCGGTAAGGCGGACCATAGACGGGGTTGCCACCACACGGGATATGATGTAGGCTGCGGTTGGGTCTTCGTTCAAATCGGCCACAATAGGGACGGTCTTCTCTATCCGCTTCTCAATAGTTATTGTGAAGGAGGCCGGATCAATCTGAAGAACCGATACCCGCCATGGAACCTTGATCTCCTCAGGAGATATCTTGATGAATAGCGGCCCGGGTTTGGCGGTAGACAGGTCAATCTTGTAAGACAGTTGCCGGTCTTTGATAGCCTTAAGGCCCCTCGAAGGCCCCTTCAAACGGGCCTCGAGTACAGGAATATTGTGGACAGCGATCAGGCCATCGCTGATATGCTCGAACGTAACAGGGATGGCCAGTGTGATCTCATTCTGCTTTTCATAAAACAGTAAGCCCGCTCCAAGTAAAAGGGCAAGCGTAATAATAACTAGAAGGGCAGACTTTTTTGGTATTTTGGATTTTGGATTTTGGATTTTGGATTGCATATCATCCGCCGCAAGCGGATCAGACTGTTTAGAAGAGTTGTTCATGCAAGAAATTTGAAATTATTTATGCGAGAACCTTTAGAGGAGCTTACAGGCGAAGTACGGGCCATGGGTTATGATCATGAGTTCTTGATGGCATCCACCAGTTTTAGGGTCTCTCTGGTTCGTTCCACATCGTGGACGCGTACTATGTGGGCTCCATTCAAGGCAGCGGCCGCGATTGCGGCCTGTGTTCCCGCCTCGCGACGTTCGTCCCCGGGACCCAAAAGCTTTGATATAAAAGACTTGCGAGAAGGGCCGATCACAATAGGAACTCCAAGGGGCTGCAATGCTCGAAGATCTTTGATAAGGCGTAAATTATGGGTGACTGTCTTACCAAAACCGAGTCCTGGATCCAGGATGATCTTGTCGCGCCTAATGCCTGCCTCTTCAGCCGTGTCAATGACGTCAGCTAAAAAGCTCTTAACTTCCCCAACCACGTCTTCATAATGCGGATCAATCTGCATGGTTTTTGGAGTGCCTTTCATATGCATCAACACGACCGGCACCTCTGCATGAGCAACCAGATCTGCCATGGCCGGGTCGAGCCTGAGCGCTCCTGTGTCATTAACCATAACTGCCCCTGCTTCAAGGGCCTGTCTTGCCACCTCGGCCCTGGTGGTATCAATCGATATGGGAACGGAAACGCGACGGGCGAGCTCTTCAATGACCGGGACCACCCGTCGAATTTGTTTATCTGCAGGCACCGGCTCTGAAAAGGGGCGCGATGATTCCCCTCCTATGTCAATGATATCCGCCCCGGCTGCCGCCAGGGCTTCCCCGTGGGCTATCGCATCCTCCTTGTCGAAATAGAGACCTCCGTCTGAGAATGAATCGGGCGTTACATTCAAGATGCCCATCATTAGAGTCCGAGGCCCCAAGGTCAGCAAATAGGAGCCGCATTGAAGCTCAAATGCGGTTTGCAGATTCATATTGATAGGATGTAGGTGTTCACAGGTTCACAGGTTCAGAGTTCACCGTTCAGGGTTACCTTTGACGATTGAATATTGACGATTGAATATTGATAAATTTCGCAAAAGGTACCATTTGCGTAGGCGTTCACAGGTTCAGAGTTCACCGTTCAGACTTTTGGTGAACCCGTGAACCTCTGAACCCGTGAACCTCTGAACCTCTGAACCCGTGAACGGTTACGATAGGATTTAGCTAAGAAGTGGTCGGAGTTTGCCGGGTGCCGTGGTCTCATCCCCTGTGTGTGCGCCAGATTCTGTTCTTTCTTCCTTTGCCTCTGCGGTCTTGGGGACATCACCCGCGATGATGGCATCTATTTCCGTTTCCACCAGTGTCTCTCTATCGAGTAAGGCCTGTGCCAGTGCGTGCAGGACGTCCGTATTCTCCTGGAGGATCTTTTTGGCCTTTTCATAAGCCCGGGTGACGAACCCCCTGATTTCCTGATCGATAAGCACAGCCGTCTCTTCGCTATAGTCCTTATGTTGAGCAAACTCTCTTCCAAGAAATATCTGCTCTTCTTTCTGGCCAAAGGAAAGGGGTCCCAATTTCTCGCTCATGCCCCACTGGCATACCATTTTGCGCGCGGTTTCCGTGGCTCGCTCAATGTCATTCCCGGCCCCACTGGTCATCTCATCCAGGACCAACTCTTCGGCTGCCCGACCACCCATGAGTACGGCAAGGCCGCCTAAGAGGTATTGCTTCGGGTAGGTGTGCTTTTCATCTATGGGTAGTTGTTGGGTAAGCCCCAATGCACGCCCTCTGGCGATGATGGTCACTTTGTGGATTGGATCGGTCCCCGGGATCATCTTGGCTACCAAGGTATGGCCTGCTTCATGATAGGCGGTATTCCTTTTCTCCTGGTCGCTGATGATCATGCTCTTGCGGGCCGTTCCCATGAGCACCTTGTCCTTAGCCTCCTCAAAGTCAACCATTTCCAAACGCTCTTTGTCAAAGCGGGCTGCCAGAAGCGCGGCTTCATTGACCATGTTCTCAAGGTCCGCCCCGGAGAACCCGGGTGTGCCCCTTGCAAGGACGGATAAATCCACATCCTCGGCCATGGGCGTCTTGCGGCTATGAACCTTGAGGATTCCTTCCCGGCCCTTAACATCGGGTACAGGCACGACGACTTGGCGGTCAAAACGCCCGGGTCGCATGAGGGCGGGATCTAAGATGTCAGGTCGATTTGTGGCAGATATCAGAATGACTCCCTCATTCGATTCAAATCCATCCATCTCCACGAGGAGCTGGTTCAGGGTTTGCTCTCTTTCATCGTGGCCTCCTCCAAGGCCAGCCCCCCTGTGTCGGCCCACAGCGTCAAGTTCATCAATAAAGATTATGCAGGGCGCATTTTTTTTCCCCTGAACAAACAGATCCCTGACACGGGAGGCCCCAACGCCTACAAACATTTCCACGAAATCCGAACCGCTAATGCTGAAAAAGGGAACACTGGCTTCTCCGGCAATTGCCCGTGCCAACAGCGTCTTGCCAGTTCCAGGTGCGCCCATCAGAAGCACACCCTTTGGGATTCTTCCGCCCAAACGGGTAAACTTCTTCGGGTCTTTCAAGAAATCAATGATCTCACCTAACTCTTCCTTGGCTTCATCAATGCCTGCAACATCATCAAAGGTTATCTGTGTAGACTGTTCTGACAGAAGCCGAGCTCTGCTTTTCCCGAAGGATAGGGCCTTGCCTCCCCCTGCCTGCATCTGACGCATGAAGAAGATCCATACGCCAATCAACAGAATCATCGGAAACCATGATACCAGTAGATTCATATACCAAGGGGATTCCGCAGCAGGCTTGGCTTTAATGGACACCCCACGACTTCTAAGGACCTTAATCAAGTCTGCATCCTGAGGGGCAAAGGTCTTGAAACGGGCACCATCCACCTGGGTACCAGAGATCTCTTGACCCTGAATCACGACTCCAACAACGTTGCCCTCTTCGACTTGAGCCATGAATTCTGTGTAACTGATCTCACTGTCCAGGACCCTGGACTGGTTGAACACGTTGAAGAGTAAGATCATCATGAGACTGATCACCAGCCATAGGGCCAGATTCTTGTAAAAAGGGTTCACGAAAGGATAACCTCCCTGCCCATAAGTAGTTTATTGGGTTTATTGAGTTTGTTGTGTTTGTTGGGTTTTAACCCAAGAAGCACAATGAACACAACAAACACCAAAATCTTTCACTTTTTATTAAATATAATACATTAAAATCAGGATTTCAATCTTTATCAATCATGCCGGCAAGAGTTCGGCTTTCAAGACCTTTTTCGTTTTCTTCGTGACCTTGGCCGAATCATCTATGCGGTATCCCCCTACCCAGATAATTCTCCCGCCACTAAGGAGAATGGGGCAGCGCAGCCTCTTTGAGCGGGGAACCTTGTGGTTGATGAAGAAGGTCTTTACTTTCTGTGAGCCGGCCATCCCCAAAGGCCTGAATCGGTCTCCGTGCTTGAAGTTTCTAACCTTGAGCGGAAAACGGACCGCGGTTAGGTCAAATAGCGCTGTGGTCAGAGGATAGTCCTTGGGGTGAGAGACTTCACTGGCATCGCACACCGAGAGTTTCAGAAAGATCCCTATCTCACGGATAAAGGTAGTCCGCATCCGGGGTATGACATATTCAAACCCCACAATTTCCTCAGGGAGACCCAATAGAAAGCTGACCTCTTCCCGGTCACGAACTACACTAACCCCCTGCGGCAGGTCAAGATGTCCCGAAGGTGAGGGCGCGGCGATGAGCCGCACCACTGCTTTGACATGAACATGGTCCAGTCGTCTCAGCTTCCCTTTTAGTGATGAGACAGCATGGCGTACGAGACGGCGCAACAGCGCAGGGTGAAGATCAGAGAGCCCGCGAGCCAAAAGGGACAGGCGATCCGGTGTCTGGTCCAATACAAGATCCTGAAGTGTTCTCCTAACCTCCAGGTCCCAAAAATCCTCTTCATCTCTTAGAATGGAGGCAAGTCGGTTCAGGGCACAAGCCGTGTTCGGGTTGTAGCGCTTCTTGAGGTGGGGCAACAGTTCATGACGTATCCGGTTCCGCAGGTATTTTGTATCCAGGTTGGAGCGGTCTCTCATGTACTCAAAGTCACCCAGTTCGAGGAAAGCCAGTATCTCTTTCCTGGTTAAGCCTATGAGGGGTCGGATGATGTGTCCTTGACGAACAGGGGGAATCCCGATAAGTCCCAGGGGGCCTGTCCCTCGCAGCAAATGCATGAGGATCGATTCAGCATTGTCATCCGCATGATGCCCAAGGGCAATCTTGCTGGCAGAATATTTGGCTGCCACCTCATCATAGAAGGCATACCGAACAATCCTGGCTGCTTCCTGGAGGGATAGTCGATGCTCGGCACCATATTTTGCTACGTTTTTTGAACCGATTTCACAGGGAATACCCAAATTTGCGGATAACTTGCCGACAAATGCTGCCTCCTGATCTGCAGTCGCTCCGCGTAATTGGTGGTTCAGATGTGCTATGACCAATCGGAGAGACCACTTAGGCCCAAGGGTCACAAGACTGTGAAGGAGCGCCACAGAGTCCGGTCCACCTGAAACGCCCACCAGGACGGTGTCTCCCTCATCGAGCATATGATAATGGCGGATAGCGGTCTCAACCGCAGACAAGAAACCCTGATTTTTCCTGGTCGTTGGCATGGAGTGCGCTAGATAATTAAACGTCTCGGAATTTCTGTAGGCGTTCACAGGTTCAGAGTTCAGAAGTCAGAGATCAGAGTTCAGAAGCCAGACCTCCGACCTCTGATTTCTGACCTCTATTCTTTTAACTGAACCCTGAACCCCTGAACAGTTACTATAGCTCTTTATTCGCGTGGTTGCAACTTCAGAGGAAGGAGTAATGGAATTATTCCAATTGTGAGCGAAGCGAACTAACTTCAGTCGCCATGGAGCTTGAGTCAAGGGAAAAGAGGGTGGGGGACTACGGCGATTAGCTCAAAAAGCGGCCTATGCCGTGCATACAAGTCGTCACGGGCTTGAGCCACGAGTACACAAGTCGCTCATAGTTGCGGCTCAGAGCCATAGAAAAGGGCCTGCTCAGACCTATATTAACCAGACGGCAATAAAGATGGAGCGGGTTCGATGCGTGTTGGAGCCAGAGGGCAAGACGTTCCAAAAAGCGTATCCTGTTTACGGATTAATAAAACAGATAAAGTGGGCGTGCTCTTTACACCAAAAGAAAAAACAAGTCAAGTGAAAAATGTTCTACATATAGTATTCTTATCCAGCTTGAAGCTATATATGGTACGCCTCCACAGCGGATTCCCCCTCTTTTCGGTCATTGCCCATTTTTTCTAAGTAAAGGACATTTTTTTGACAGGATAAACTGGATTAACTGGATAAATGCCGACTTCGCCAAAGTAGCGTCAGCTACGTCGGCTGAATTTGAATGAATCCAGTTCATCAATAAAATTAATAACCTGCAGGATTTTGACGTTTCTAATTTTTTTGGCCTGTACTTAGCGATTTTTTGCAGTTGAAATGAGGCCAAACTTAAGCTATATAGTGGTTGCTTGGTTGCGCTAGGCGGGAAGCTAGCGGTGTCCTGTTACCCGAAATCCGCTTAATGCGGGGCCGAATTCCCTTTTGAGGGCCTCCACTTCCATGTGCCAAGGGCTGTCCCAGGTCGGGCACCACGCAACAGGCGGTTACGAACTCCGTCAGATCCGGGAGGAAGCAGCGGTAAGTAATGCAGTCTGTGTCGTGGGCTGGCTTCGGCCGAATTATGATGGCTTGAGGTGCGTTGGAAAGGGTTCGATGAAGGGTGCGCAACCAAGTTCTATGACCTCCCGCAAAACATCGCCTTTTGTCCAAGCCCTAAACAGACCTATTACCTGTGTAGTACTCTATCCAGCGTCATTCCAAAAAATCAAGCTGCTCTTTTCAGTCACAGATTGATAAAATATGTAACATACTATGTATTCTATGACCCCGAGACGATACAACGATTTCAACAGTTATCTCAGGAAACGCTTTGGCTGCAGGGTCCAGAAGATTACAATAGATGCTGGCTTTTCCTGTCCGAACCGGGACGGAACCCTGTCCTTTAACGGGTGTATCTATTGCGATGGTAAGGGCTCTGGTACTGGAGCGGCCCGCATGGCCGAATCAATCAAGAAACAGATTCAGCAGGCAAAAGCTCGCTTGGCAGCCCGGTACAAGGCCCGGAAGTACATAGCCTATTTTCAGGCGTTTACCAATACCTATGCCCCCTGCGATATCCTTCGCAGACGGTACGATGAGGCCCTGGCAGATTCCGAGATCGTGGGGCTTGCTATTGGCACCAGGCCGGACTGCGTTGACGAGGCAAAACTCAATCTGATTGAAGAATATACGGCCACACATATGGTTTGGATTGAATACGGACTTCAATCTATACACAACCGAACGCTAGAAAAGATCAATAGGAGACACACGTTTGAGGATTTTGTTCGAGCTGTGAGGACGACCGAAGGTCGAAACATACTAATTTGTGCCCATGTCATCTTGGGGCTTCCGGGCGAATCCAGGGCTGATGTCCTTGATACAGCCACAGCCTTAGCTGACCTGGGCATAGACGGCGTCAAGATTCACAGCTTGTATATCCTTAGAGAAACTCCACTGGCGCGGCTTTTTGAGGCGGGCGGTTGTACAGCTCTGGACCAGGAGACCTACGTGGAGTGGGTGGCGGCGTTCTTAGAACGTCTTTCGCCCAGTATCATTGTACAACGTCTTACCGGAGATCCCGACCCCTCGGCCCTTCTTGCCCCTGAGTGGAGCTTAAAGAAACAGCAGACCCTTTCCCTTATCCAAAAAACGCTGGAGGCCAGAGATAGTTGGCAGGGGAAACTGTACACGCCTCTTGACAAAATCCCAAGTGGTTCTTATGTTGGTAGCAACTCTTGACCGGTTAACTATATCAAATCAAACAAAATGGAAATTTTGGCATCCTTCATTTTCGCCACAAAGTAGTTTA